>NZ_JBBBEM010000064.1:0-46369 GCF_037154035.1 Kineococcus sp. G2
GCGGTCTCGCGGTCGGCGAGGGCGACGACGTCCTCGCGGCGCGCGTCCAGGGCGTCGGCGAGGGCGTCGAGCAGCGCGGCGCGGCGCTCGCGGCCCATCTCCTCCAGGGCGCCGGCGGCGCCCAGCGCCGCCTCGCAGAGGGCCGCGACCTCCTGCGAGCTCGTCTCGGCGGCCACGGTCTCCACGGCCGCTCCGGTGCGCGGGTCGGTGCTGACGACGTCGGTCACGGGGGTTCCTCCTGAAGTGCTCGGGTGGTCAGCGCTGCAGCGCGGGGCGCTTGGGGTCGAACGTCCAGTCGGGCACGATCGTTCTCATCGCCGCGGCGTCGTCGCGGGCGCCCAGGCCGTGCTCGACGTACAGCTCGTGGGCGGCCTCCAGGGCGTCGCGGTCCAGCTCGACGCCCAGGCCGGGGCGGCGGGGGACCTCGATCGCACCGTCGACGATGCGCAGCGGCTCGGTGGTCAGTCCCTGGCCGTCCTGCCAGATCCAGTGGGTGTCCAGGGCGGTGATCGACCCCGGTGCGGCGGCGCCGACGTGGGTGAACATCGCCAGGGAGACGTCGAAGTGGTTGTTGGAGTGCGAGCCCCACGTCAGGCCGAAGTCGTCGCACAGCTGCGCTACGCGCACCGAGCCGCGCATGGTCCAGAAGTGCGGGTCCGCCAGGGGGATGTCGACGGCGTTGGACCGCACGGCGTGCGCCATCTGCCGCCAGTCGGTGGCGATCATGTTGGTGGCGGTCATCAGCCCGGTGCGGCGGCGGAACTCCGCCATCGTCTCGCGGCCGGAGAAACCGCCCTCGGCGCCGCAGGGGTCCTCCGCGTAGGCGAGGACGTCGGTGAGCTCGCGGCCCAGGGCGACGGCCTCGTCCAGCAGCCAGGCGCCGTTGGGGTCCAGCGTGATGCGCGCCTGCGGGAACCGCCGGGCCAGCGCCCGCACGGCCTCGGCCTCCTGCTCGCCGGGGAACACCCCGCCCTTGAGCTTGAAGTCGCTGAACCCGTACCGCTGCTGCGCGGCCTCGGCGAGCGCGACGACCGCCTCGGGGGTCAGCGCCGGGCGGCGGCGCAGCCGCTCCCAGTCGTCGGCCGGGTCGGGTTCGGTGACGTACGGCAGGCCGGTGGCCTCCGCGTCGGCGACGTAGAACAGGTAGCCGAGCATCGGGACGGTCTCGCGCTGCTGCCCCTCGCCGAGCAGCTCGGCCACCGGGACGCCGAGGTGCTGGCCGAGCAGGTCCAGCAGCGCGGACTCCAGGGCCGTGACGGCGTGCACGGTGGTGCGCAGGTCGAACGTCTGCAGTCCGCGGCCGGTGCTGTCGCGGTCGGCGAACTCGCGCTGCACGCGCGCCAGCAGCCGCGCGTACTGGGCGATCGGCTGCCCGATCAGCAGCTCCCCGGCCTCGGCGATGGTGCGGCGGATCGCCTCACCGCCGGGGACCTCGCCCAGGCCGGTGTTCCCGGAGCTGTCGGTGAGGATCGTGATGTTGCGGGTGAAGTGCGGGGCGTGGGCGCCGGACAGGTTCAGCAGCGCGCTGTCGTGCCCGGCGACCGGGACCACCTCGACGGCGGTGACGGTGGGGGTGCGCACGGGCAGGTCCTGCTCGAGGGGCACGCTCAGCGGACCTTCTCGACGAGGGCCGTCAGCTCCGCCAGCTCGGACGGGCGCAGGTCGGTCAGCGGCGGGCGCACCCGGCCCCCGTCGCGGCCCACGGCGGTCAGGCCGGCCTTGACGATGGAGACGGCGTAGCCCTTCTGCCGGTCCCGGATGTCCAGGTAGGGGATCACGAAGTCGTTGAGCATCCGGTAGACCTTCGCGCGGTCCTGGGCGCGCACGGCGGCGAAGAACTCCAGCGCGAACTCGGGCACGAAGTTGTACATCGCCGAGGAGTAGGTGGTGACGCCCAGCTGCAGCAGCGGCAGCGCGAACGTCTCCGCGGTGGGCAGGCCGCCCACGTACAGCAGGCGCTCGCCGAGCCGGGCGTAGGTGCGGGTCATCCGCTCGATGTTGCCGACGCCGTCCTTGAGCCCGATGAGGTTCGGGTTGCGGTCGGCGACCTGCTCGACGGTGACGTCCTCCAGGACGGCGTTGGCGCGGCTGTAGGCGATGACGCCGAGGTTCGTCGCGGCGCACACGGCGGTGACGTGCTCGACGAGCCCGGCCTGGCTGGCCTCGGTGAGGTACGGCGGCAGCAGGAGGATCCCGTCGGCGCCGGCGGCCTCGGCGGCCCGGACCTGCTCGACGGCCTGGGCGGTGCCGCCGGTGGCGGAGGCCACCACGGGGACCTTCCCGCCGATCTCCTCCACGGCGACGCGCACGACGCGCTCGTGCTCGGCGGAGGTCAGGGAGAAGCCCTCGCCGGTGCCGCCGCCGGCGAACAGCCCGGCCACGCCGAAGGACGCCTGCCAGGCGAGGTGCTCGCGGTACCGGGCCTCGTCGAAGCGCAGCTCGTCGTCGAAGTGGGTGACGGGGAAGGACAGCAACCCCGAACCCAGGCGGGCGGCGAGGTCTGCGGGGTCGAGCTGCGGCATGGCGGGGTCCTCGGGTCGGTGGCGGCGCGGACGCGGGATCGGGCGTCTCCGGCGACGGGCACCACCACCGTAGGAAGCGGGTCGATGCCCGTCCAGGACTCTCTTCGCATCGCGGGATGCCCGGCGGGCATCACCGCAGGGGGTCCAGGGCTCCGACCACCTCCAGGGCCCGGCGCAGCGCGGGGTTGCGCGACCCGCGGGACCACAGCAGGTGCAGCTCGACCGGTTCCGGCTCCGGCGTGGCCAGCGGGACGTGCTGCACCCCCGGGACCCCCAGGCGGGCCGCCGACGCCGGCACGAACGCCAGCCCGCGCCCGGCGGCCACCAGCCACAGCATCGTCAGCACCTGCCCGACGGTGTGCACCACGTTGCCGTGCACCACGGGCAGCGAGGAGACGACGAGGTCGTAGAAGTAGCGCGCCTCGGTGGGGGAGTACATGATCACCGGCTCGTCCGCCAGGTCCCGGCCCCCCACCGGCCGGCCGAGGGTGGTCAGCCGGTGCCCGGCGGGCACCGCGACGAGCATGTGCTCGCGGTGCAGGCAGCGGGAGCCGAACTCGTCCTCGTCGACGGGCGGGCGGACCAGCCCCAGGTCCAGGTCGCCGTGCCGCAGGGCGTCGCGCTGGGTCCTGGAGACCGTCTCGCGCAGGTCCAGGTCCACCTCGGGCAGCTCGCGCCCCAGGGTGTTCAGCAGCTCGCCCAGCGGCCCGTAGGCCGCCGCGGCGGTGAAGCCGATGCGCACCAGACCGCGCGCGCCGGAGGAGACGCGCCGCGCGGTCACCGGGGCGGACTCCGCCAGGGCCAGCAGGCGGCGCGCCTCCTCCAGGAACGCGGCGCCCGCCGCGGTCAGCGCCACCCGCCGGTTGTCGCGCTCCAGCAGCTGCGCCCCCACGGCCCGCTCCAGCTTCTGCACCTGCCGGCTCAGCGGCGGCTGGGTCATGCGCAGCCGTTCGGCGGCGCGGCCGAAGTGCAGCTCCTCGGCGACCGCGACGAAGCCGCGCAGCTGGTCCAGCGTCATCGCCATGCCGGGACGGTACCGCCCGTCGTCGCACGGGCAGCCGTCCCGTGGTGGGGTGGTTCCGGCGACCTCCTTGACCGGGGGCGCAGGGGGACCTAGCGTCGTGGTCGAGCCCGTCGAAGCGCTTCGACGAGGTTGTGGCGGGGCCCCGGTGGCGTCGCCGCCGACCACCGCGCCCCAGGAGGACCCCCGTGCCGACCCCCGACCTCCCGACGTTCCCGCCCGGCTTCGTGCTGGGCGCGGCGACGGCCAGCTACCAGATCGAGGGCGCCGTCGCCGAGGACGGGCGCACCGCCTCCATCTGGGACACCTTCAGCCGCACCCCCGGCAAGACCCTCGGCGGCGCCACCGGCGACGTGGCCTGCGACCACTACCACCGCTACCGCGACGACGTCGCGCTGCTCGCCGACCTCGGCGTGGACTCCTACCGCTTCTCCGTCGCCTGGCCGCGCGTGCAGCCCGGCGGTCGCGGCCCGGTCAACCCCGCGGGCATCGGCTTCTACGACCGCCTCGTCGACGAGCTGCTCTCCCGCGGCATCGACCCGGCCGTGACGCTCTACCACTGGGACCTGCCGCAGGAGCTGGAGGACGTCGGCGGCTGGCGCACCCGCGACACCGCGCACCGGTTCGCGGAGTACTCCCGCCTCGTCGCCGACGCCCTCGGCGACCGCGTCACCCGCTGGATCACCCTCAACGAACCCTGGTGCGCGGCGTTCCTCGGGTACGCGAACGGCCACCACGCGCCCGGCGCGCAGGAGGGCACGCCCGCGCTGGCCGCCGCCCACCACCTGCTGCTCGGGCACGGCCTGGCCGTGGCGCAGCTGCGCGAAGCCGGCGCCCGCGAGGTCGGCATCACCCTGAACCTGGACCAGGTCACCCCCGCCAGCGACTCCGAGGCCGACCGCGCCGCCGCGCTGCGCGCCCTGACCCACCACAACCTCGTGTGGACCGAACCGCTCCTGGCCGGGCGCTACCCCGAGTCCGAGCGCGCCACCTGGGGCGAGCTCGCCGACGGCTCCTACCGCCGCGACGGCGACCTGGACGTCATCGGCGCGCCCGTCGACTTCCTCGGCATCAACTACTACACGCCCGCCGTGATCGCCGACGCCCCGCACGCCGAACCCGACCCGGCGAAGCGCACCGCGATGGACGTCGGCACCCGCCAGGTGGAACTGCCGCACCTGCGGCGCACCACCATGGGCTGGCCCGTCGACCCGCCCTCCCTGGGCCGCCTGATCGCCGAGGTCACCGAGCGCTACCCGGACTGCCCGCCGATCTGGATCACCGAGAACGGCTCGGCGGAGGCCGACGCCGTCGGCGAGGACGGCGTCGTGCACGACAGCGACCGGGTGGAGTACCTCGCCGGCCACCTCGCCGCCGTCGCCGAGCAGGTGGCGAAGGGCGCCGACGTGCGCGGGTACTACGTGTGGTCCCTCATGGACAACTTCGAGTGGGCGTTCGGCTACGACCAGCGCTTCGGGATCGTGCACGTCGACTACGACACGCAGGTGCGCACCCCCAAGGACAGCTACCGCTGGTTCCAGCGGCTCACCGCGGCGCAGCGCGCCGCCCGCACGGACGCGGCGGAGGGGTCGGCGTGAAGTTCTCCGACGGCTACTGGCTCTCCCGTCCCGGGATGCACCCGCAGTGGGCCGCGCACGCCCGGCGCGTGGAGACCGGGGAGTCCACGGTGCGCGTCGTCGCGCCCGTGCAGCGCATCCGGCACCGCGGCGACACCCTCAAGGGCCCGGTGCTCACCCTCGACTGGTCCGCCCCCGCCGAGGACGTCATCGCCGTGCGCACCACCCACTTCGCCGGCGGGGCGCGCCGCGGCCCCGACTTCGAGCTGAGCACCGCCGACGTCAGCCCGGGTCGCACCGAGCGCGACGGGTCCCTCGTGCGGCTGGTCTCCGGGCGCCTGGCCCTGGAGCTGGACACCGACCCCGAGGTCCCCTTCGCGCTGCGGTTCACCGGGGACGGCCGGGCGCTGACCAGCGCCGGCGCCAAGGGCACCGGCATCGTCACCACCGACGACGGCGAGCACCACACCGTCGTCCAGCTCGACCTCGGTGTCGGCGAGCACGTCTACGGGTTCGGCGAGCGGTTCACGCCGTTCGTCAAGAACGGGCAGGTCGTCGACGTCTGGCAGGCCGACGGCGGCACCGCCACCGAGCAGGCGTACAAGAACGTGCCGTTCTACCTGTCCGACGCCGGGTACGGGGTGTTCGTCAACCACACCGGGAAGGTCTCCTTCGAGGTCGGCTCCGAGAGCGTCAGCACCGTGCAGGCCAGCGTGCGCGACCAGGAGCTGGAGTACCTGGTGGTCTACGGCCCCACCCCCAAGGAGGTCCTGGCCAAGTACACCGCCCTCACCGGCCGCCCCGCGCTGCCGCCGGCGTGGTCGTTCGGGCTGTGGCTGTCGACGTCGTTCACCACCGACTACGACGAGGAGACCATCACCTCGTTCATCGACGGGATGGCCGAGCGGGACATCCCGCTCAGCGTGTTCCACTTCGACTGCTTCTGGATGTGCGAGTACCAGTGGTGCGACTTCGAGTGGGACCCGGAGGTGTTCGGCGACCCGGAGGGGATGCTCAAGCGCCTGCACGAGCGGGACCTGCACGTCAGCGCCTGGATCAACCCCTACATCGGGCAGGCGTCCCCGCTGTTCCGGCCCGCCGCGGAGGCGGGGTACCTGCTGCGCCGCGCGGACGGCTCGGTGTGGCAGTGGGACCTGTGGCAACCCGGCATGGGCGTGGTGGACTTCACCAACCCCGACGCCCGCGCCTGGTACGCGGACTGCCTGCGGCCCCTGCTGGCCTCCGGGGTGGACTGCCTGAAGACCGACTTCGGCGAGCGCATCCCGCTGGACGTGGTGCCGTTCGACGGTTCCGACCCGGAGAAGCTGCACAACCACTTCGCGCAGCTGTACAACCGCACCGTCTTCGAACTGCTCCAGGAGGTCCGCGGCCGCGGTGAGGCCGTCCTGTTCGCCAGGTCCGCGACCGCCGGCGGTCAGCAGTTCCCGGTGCACTGGGGCGGCGACTGCGACTCCACCTACCCCTCGATGGCGGAGAGCCTGCGCGGCGGGCTGTCGCTGGGCCTGTCGGGTTTCGGGTTCTGGAGCCACGACATCGGCGGGTTCGAGGGCAAGCCCGACGACGACCTGTTCACCCGGTGGCTGGCGTTCGGGCTGCTGTCCTCGCACAGCCGCCTGCACGGCAGTTCCTCGTACCGGGTGCCGTGGGCGTTCGGCGAGACCGCGGTGCGCGCCGCCCGCGACTACGCGCGGCTGAAGATGCGGCTCATGCCGTACCTGTACGCCGCGGCCGTCGAGGCGCACGAGAGCGGCACGCCCGTCATGCGCCCGGTGCTGCTGGAGTTCCCGCACGACCCGACCGCGGCGTTCCTGGACCGGCAGTACCTGCTGGGCCCCGACCTGCTCGTGGCGCCGGTGATGTCGGCGAACGGGGAGGTGACGTACTACGTGCCGGAGGGCGCGTGGACGCACCTGCTGACCGGCGAGGTCGTGCAGGGGCCGTGCTGGCGCACCGAGACGCACGCTCCGGACAGCCTGCCCCTGCTGGTGCGGCCCGGTGCGGTGCTGGCGTGGGGGGCGGTCGCCGACCGGCCCGACTACGACTACGCCGACGGCGTGGAGCTGCTGCTGTTCCCGCCGGCGGGGGACACCACCGTGACCACCGCGGTCCCGGACACCACCGGCGCGGTCGCGGCGACGTTCACCACCACCTGGCGCGACGGCGTGCCCGGCGTGCGGGCGGACACCGCGAAGCCGTGGCGGGCCCTCGTCGTGCGCGGCACCGAGCGCACCGAGGTCGCCCGCGGCTGACCCCCGCGGGCCCGCGGCCCCGCCCCACCCCCTCGGTGATCAAGGAAGTGGCAACTTCCTCGATCACCGAGGGGTCGGGGGGTGGGTGGGGAGGGGGGCCGTCAGCGGGGGCGGGGGGAGCGGTGCTGGGCCGGCGGGCGGGTGTGCTCCGGGCCCGGCAGCACGACCGTGCGCTCCCGCGCGGCCGCGCCCCCGCCGGGCGAGGGCAGCGGCCCGGGGCGCGCGTACAGGAACCCCTGCCCGAGCGCCACGCCCAGCTGCCGCAGCACCTCCGACTCCGCCCGCTGCTCCACGCCCTCCGCCAGCAGCGTGGCGCCCAGGTCCGCGGCGAACTCCACCAGGGAGCGGATCAGGGTGCGGCGCACCGGGTCCACGTCGACCCCCCGCACCAGGCTGGCGTCGACCTTGATGACGTCCGGGCGCAGCTGCAGGACGTGCTGGAAGCTGGCGTACCCGGCGCCGGCGTCGTCGACGGCCAGGCGCACCCCGCCGGCGCGCAGCCGCCGCGCCACCGCCACGAGGGCCGGGTAATCGGTGACCTGGGTGTGCTCGGTGACCTCGACGACGACCACCCGGCCGCCGGTGGCCTCGGCGGCGTGCCGCAGCAGGACCCCCTGCACCTCCGCGTCCTGCAGGGCCTCGGCGCAGAGGTTCACGCTCAGGGCCGTGCCCGCCGGCACGCGCTCCAGCCGGCCCAGCGCGGCGCGCACCGCCAGCAGCTCCAGCGGGACCCCCAGCCCCACCCGGGTGGCCGCGGCGAACGCCAGGTCGGGGCGGGGGAAGGCGGGGGAGCGGAACCGCGCCAGCGCCTCGTGACCGACGACGGTGCCGTCGGCCAGGCGCACCGCCGGCTGGAAGACGACATCCACCTCGCCGGTGTCCAGGACGTGCTGCACCTCCCGGCGGGTGCGCGCCTCCGCGTGGCGCTGCAGCGCACCGGGGCTGCTGAGGTGGTCGCTGATCAGGTCGGCGACCAGGTCCAGGTAGCGGGCGGCGTCCCGGCCCAGGCGCGGGTCCGGCGAACGGCTGAGGCAGCACAGCATCCCCAGGACCTCGCCCGCCGCGTCGTGCAGGGGAGCGCCCACGTAGGAGCCGATGCCCATCCGCGCCGTGACGGCCAGGTCGCGGGTGCGCGGGTCGCGGCGGGCGTCCGGGACGACGGGAGGCAGGTTGCCGGCGAGCACGCGCACGCAGAACGACTCCTGCAGCGGCGGGGCGTCGCCCACCGCGACGTGCATGCTCGCCCCGTCACCGCTGAGCGCGCTGATCCGCTGACGGTCCTCCGTGAAGTGCGAGACCCACCCGATGTCCATGCCGAGGTGGGCGCGCGCCAGGTCCAGCAGCCGCTGCACCTCCGGGCCCTCACCGGGGGCCTCCGCGGTGCGGTGCGGTGGTGGGCTGCCCACGCGACCTCCTCGGGGACGTGCGTCTGCGCGCCGGGCCGCGCGGTGGTGCGCGGACCGGTGCCCCCGGTCCCTCCGGCGGCGGCGCGAGCACCAGTGTGCCTGTGAGTAATCGCTCCGTCACGAGAACTCGTGTCTCCGGGGCACCGAGAGGACGTCAGCGCACGGTGAAGTCCGTCTCCGCCTCCACCGGGACCGACGTCGCGCCGAACGCGCGCACCGCCACCCGGTACGCGTAGCGCCCCGGCGCCGCCGGGCTCGCCGCGCTGAAGCGGGCCGCGTCCCCGGCGTCGGGCACCGGTGCCGGGCTGACCGCCCGCCACGCCCCCGCACCGCGCCGCACCTCGAAGACCACGGCCTCCCCCTCCACCGGGGCGGGGTGCAGCAGCAGCTCCACCGCGCCCGCGCGCGGGCTGCGCAGCTTCAGCGACCCCGGCGGGCGCGGTGCCACCACGACCTTGGCGTCGGTGGCGGTGGGCTTGTCCGAGCAGGCGCCCGCCACCCGCACGCTCACCCGGTACGTGTACGAGCCCGCGGCGGCCGGTCGCGGCACCACCACGGAAACCACCTCGCCCGTCGCGGTCACCGGCACCGGCGCCCACGCCGCCCGGCCGCGGCGCACCTCCACGACCAGCTCCTCGCGCCCGAGGTCGACGGCGCGGCCCGGCACCAGCCGCACCAGCGACTGCCCGGGCAGGTCCTCCACGCGCAGGCCCCGCAGGGGGGCCGGGGCGACGAGCACCCGGGTGCGGTCCGTGCGCACCGGTGACGCGGCACCCCCCGCGACCACGGCCGCGCGGTAGGCGTACGCACCGGGTTCGAGCGGGCGGGCCACCTCGACCAGCGACGCCCCGGCCGCACCCGCGACCGCGGCGGCCGGCACCGGCACCCACGCGCCGCCGTCCCGGCGCACCTCCACGGACGCCGACTCGCTGCCGCGGTCCAGCTCACGCCCCAGGTCCAGCACGACCACACCGGCGGCGGCGTCGTCGTGCACGGTGAGGGAGGCGGGCGGGGCCGGAGGCACGACGACGGCGTTCACCGCGTCCGCGCACGCCTCGGAGACGACACCGTGCCGGGCGCAGGCCGCCCGGTACGCGTACCGGCCGGGCGCGTCCGGGCGCGGCACGCCGAACCGGTCGCGCGCGCCGGCCACCGGCTGCGGAGCCCCCGCCGCGCGCCAGGGCCCGTCACCCCGGCGCACCTCGACGACCAGCGACTCCGCCGCCGCGTCGAGCTCGCGCCCCAGGACCAGCTGCACCGTCCCCTGGCGCGGCCGGTCGGCCACCACCAGCGACACCGGCGACGCCGGTGCGTCCACCCGCCGCGGGCGCTCCACGACCGTCCCCGACAGCACCGGGGACGTCGCCGCCCGCGGTGCCAGGGCGCGCGGTGCCAGGGCCCGCGGCCGCCCGGCGCGGCGCAGCAGCCGCAGCGCACCCCCGGAGCCCGCGGCGCGGCGACCGGCGGCCCGGCCCGAGCGCACCAGGACGCGCGCCACCGTCGCCGCGGTGCCCGCCGAGGCCAGCGACGAGCCGCTGACCTGCCCGAAGGCCACCAGGCGCAGCAGCCCGACGGCACCGCGTCCCAGGCCGCGCTCCAGCAGGGACTCGCGCACGAACGCCAAGGTCGTTCCCTCCGCAGGTGTCGGGTGCCGCCCCCCCGGTTCCCGGGCGGGGCCGCCGACCCATCGACGCGCCACCGGGCCACCTGAGCCGAACGGGTGACCCGGCCGGGGTTCCCGGCGACCCGCAGCGGGTACTGCCCGCGGGGCGGAGCGCGCACGGCCGCCCGGCGGGGTGGACGAGGAGGGCACGGGTGGCGGGCAGCACGGGCAGCACGCGCGCGCGGGTGGAAGCGGTCGGGGCGGAGCGGCGCGGGCGGGAGCGCGGCGGTGGTCCGTGGGCGTGGCTGGTGCCCGCCGCCGTCGCCCTCGCGGTCACCGCGTGGCGCTACGACGCCAAGCCCCTGTGGCGCGACGAGGTCTACACCCTCGCCACCGCCGAGCGGGACTGGGCGGTGCTGCTGCGCGGGCTGCGGGTCACCGACGCCGGCATGGGCCCCTGGTACGCGCTGGTGCACCCGTGGGTGCAGGTCTCCCGCGACGAGGCGTGGCTGCGGCTGCCCGGCGCCGCCGCCACCGTCCTGGCCGCCGCGCTCGTGGGCCTGACCGCCGCACGGGTGCTGCGCGCCGGCTCGCCGGGCGGTGCCCGCGCCGTCGCCGGCGTCGTCGCCGGCGTCGCCTTCGCCCTCACCCCCGTCGTCGTCGACCACAGCCAGGAGGCGCGCCCCTACCCGGTGGTGCTGGCGTGCGTGGCCGCCACCGCGTACGGCGTGCTGCGCGACCGGCAGGACACGCGCCGGCGCTGGCTCGCGCTGTGGGTGACCGGCTCGGTGCTCGCCGCCGCCCTGCACGTCATCACCGGCGCCCCCGCCGTCGCGGCGCTGCTCGCGGTGGCGTTCGCCCTGCCGGGCAGCGCCTCCCGGCGCCGGGTACTGCTGGGGTCCCTGCCCGCCGCCGCGACGACCCTGGCGATGCTCGCCGTGGGGTTCTCGCAGGCCCCCGGCCGCATCGCCGACGACTTCCCGCTGCTGCGGCAGACGCTGCGGCTGTCCTCCGCCTACGCCGGCGGTGCGCTGGCCGTCCTCGTCCTCGCCGTGCTGTGCGCGGCCGCGGTGGTGCACCTGCGCCGCGACCGCGCCGTCCTGCTGCTCCTGCTCGCCTGGGTCGCCGCCCCCGTCGCCGCGCTGGCCGCCTCCGCCGCCGGCGGGCAGCTGTTCGCCCAGCGCTACGCCGCCGCCACCGCACCAGCCCTCGCCGTGCTCGCCGGCGCCGGTGCCGGGGCCCTGGCGCGGCGGCTGGGCACCGGCTCCGCCCGGGCCGCCGTCGCCGTCCTCGCCGCGGGTGCGGTCGCGCTGGGCCAGGCCGCTCACCTCGTGCAGACCCGCCAGCGCCCCTACGTCAGCGAGGACGTGCCCGCCGTCGCCGCCGTGCTCGCCGAGCGCGCCCGCCCCGGCGACGCCGTCGTCCTGCTCGGCAACACGATGCGCCCGCACCTGCGGTACTACCTGCCCGCCGGCACACCCCTGGACGATGCGCTGCTGGCGCGCGACACCGACGTCAGCGTCTCCATCGGCGGCGACGACCTGCCCGACGACCAGCGGGCCGCCGCCCTCGCCGGGCACGAGCGGGTGTGGCTGGTGGGGGTGCTGCTGAACGACCCGTGGGAGGAGGTGTTCGCCTCCTGGGTGGAGCCCGCCCGGGCCGGCCGGACGCGGACCTTCGCCGCCGAGTCCGGGCAGGTGCGCGTGGAGCTGTGGGAGCGCTGACGCGCGCGGTTCAGCGCGCGGGCCGCGAGCGCATCCGGTCCAGGTCGGCGTTCACCAGCCCCAGCAGCACCAGGTCCACCACCAGGCCCGACACCGCCGCGAACTGCGAGGCGGCGAACAGGAACACCTGCGTCACCAGCAACGACGTCAGCGCCGAGCGCTGGAACGACTCCACCGCCGCCCGCCGCCCCCGCCGGCGGGCCTGTGCGAGCCCCAGCAGCGCGAACACCAGCGCCGCCCCCGCCCCGGCGAGCACGCCGAGCCCGGCGACGCCGAACCCGCGGCCGGCGACCCACGCGCCCGTCGCCACCAGCGCCGCGCCGCCCGCCTGCAGCAGCAGGCACACCCCCATCAGCGGCAGCGCCCACCAGGACGTGGACAGGCGGTCGAACAGCCGCTCCACCCCGGCCCACGCGTGCTCCAGGCGCTGCGGCACCGGTACCGGGGCCGGCCCCACCCGCTGCAGCAGGTCGCGCAGCTCGCGCGCGCCGAACTCGCCGTCCAGACCCACCAGCCCGTCCAGCGCCTCCGCGCGCTGGCGCGCCGTCAGGTGCCCGGCGATGCCGTCGACGAGGGCGTGCGCGGCGTTGGCGACCCGCTCGTCGTCGTCGAGGGGACGGTGCCCGCGCCAGCGCCGCGCCCCCACCACCAGCCCCGCCAGCACCACGTACATGATTGCCGCGGCGGGCTCGTAGAAGTAGTCGTTGTCGGCGGTGACGAACTTGCCGACCTCGTCGATGAACAGCCCGAAGCCCACCCCGCCCAGCAGCGCCGCCACCGGCCGCGGGCCGCGCCCCACGTACGCGAACTGCAGCACCATCGCCACCAGCATCAGCAGCCCGCCGGGCAGCACGTGGGCGACGTGCAGGTCGCTGTCGCCGCCGATGCGCGGGTACCCCGTCAGCGCCAGCAGCAACCGGGTCAGCAGCACCGTGGACACCGCCGCCACCACGAGCGTCGTCAGGTGCCGCGCGCCCTCGTCGCTGCGCACGAGGTCCATGCGCAGCGCGCGGCTCACGCGGCGCACGGCGGGCGGGGGGTCGAGGGGCGGCCGGGCACGCGCCCGACCGTAGTTCGGGGCGGGCGCACCCGCGCGCCCGCCGCGGGCCGGGTGGGCCGGACGGGTGGGACGCCGGAGGGGTGCGGTCACGGCGCCGACGGGCTCAGGCCGCCGGGGCCGCTGGAGAGCACCGCCGCCGCCAGCGCCCGCGACGCCGGGCGGTCGGCCGTGCGCGGGTTGCGCAGCAGCACCAGGTCGATCTGGCCCAGCTCCGGCAGCCGGTGCTGCGGACCCAGCCGCGTCAGCTGCACCGGCACCAGCGAGCTCGCCAGGCACGAGACCCCGATGCCCGCCACCACCGCCGCGATGAGGCCGTTCACGCCGCGGCACACGCACGCGCTGCGGTACCCCAGCCCCGCCCGCTCCAGCGCCTCCTGCATGGCGCTGCCGCTGAGCGTGGGCGCCGGGTACACCACCAGCGGCACCGGCTGCGACAGGTCCAGGCGCGTGGACGGGTTGCCCACCCACACCAGGCGCTCGCGCTTGACGAGCTGCCCCTCGCCGGAGCCGCGGGGCCGCTTGCCGATGAAGACGTCCAGGCGGTCGTTGCCCAGCCGGCGGTGCAGGGTGCCGGACTGGTCGACCGTCAGCTCCAGGTCCACGCGCGGGTTCTCGGCGCGGAAGTCGCGCAGGATCTGCGGCAGCCGGGTCAGCGCCAGGTCGTCGGACATGCCGATGCGCAGCCGCCCGCGCGGGCGCTCGTCCGTGAAGTACGCCGAGGCCCGCTCGTGCGCGGCGAGGATGGACCGGGCGAAACCGATCATCGCCTCCCCGTCCGGGGTGATCGCCACCGAGTGCGTGTCGCGGTGCACCAGCGTGCGGGCCGCCGCGAGCTCCAGCTTGCGCACGTGCTGGCTGACCGTGGACTGGCGCACCCCCAGGCGGGCGGCGGCCTGCGTGAACGAGTGGGTCTGCGCCACGGCGAGGAACGAGCGCAGCTGCACCGGGTCGAACCCCGGACCCCGGACGACGCTCACGACCGCCTCCCTCCTCATCACGACACGTGATGACTGATAGTCACCCTATCGCCGTGCGATCTCACGGGCCCGCCCGTGATGATGGTTCCAGGAAACCGCATCCCGAAGGGCTGATCGTGACACCGCCGGCCGCAGCCGAAGCGTCCCCCGACGCCGCACCGCCCCCCCGCACCGGCGCCACGTTCGCCGCCCTGAGCGTGCCCAACTTCCGCGTGTACGTCAGCGGGCAGGCCCTGGCCAGCACCGGCGTGTGGATGCAGAACATCGCCCTGGACTGGCTCGTGCTGCAGCTCACCGGTTCCCCCGCCGCGGTGGGCATCACGATGGCCCTGCAGTTCCTGCCGATCCTGCTGCTCGGCATGCACGGCGGGATGATCGCCGACCGCTACCCCAAGCGGACCATCCTGCTCGTCACGCAGGGCTGCAGCGCCGCCGTCGCCACCACCCTGGCCGTGCTCACCCTCACCGGGAACACCACCGTCGGCGCCGTCTACCTCCTCGCCCTCGCCGGCGGCCTCGTCGTCGCCCTCGACAACCCCACCCGCCAGGCGTTCGTCGGGGAGGTCGTCCCCGCGCAGCACCTGCGCAACGCGGTCGCGCTGAACGCCGCCACGTTCCAGACCAGCCGGCTCGTGGGCCCGGCCCTCGCCAGCCTGCTCATCGGCACCGTCGGCACCGGGTGGGCGTTCGCCGCCAACGCCCTGTGCTACCTCGGCCCCACCGTCGCCCTCGGGTTCTTCCTGCGCCCTGGCGAACTCGTGCGAACCCCGCCGCTGCCGCGCGAGAAGGGGCAGTTGCGCTCGGCGCTGCGCTACGTCCGCGAGCGCCCCCACGTGGCGTTCACCATCCTGCTCGTCGGCGTGTTCGGCACGTTCGGGCTGAACTTCCCCGTCGTCCTCACCGCCATGGCCGACGAGACGTTCCACGGCGACGCGGGCCTGTACGGGCTGTTCAACATCGTCCTGGCCGTCGGATCCATCGCCGGTGCGCTCGTCGCCGGGGGCAGGACGAGCACGCGGCTGCGCACCATCCTCCTGCTCGCCGCCGCGTTCGGCGTGGCGCAGACGGCCGCGGCGCTCGCCCCGAACCTCGGCGTGTTCGTCGCCGTCCTCGTGGTCATGGGCACCACGAACCTGGCGTTCCAGGCCATCGCGAACTCCTCCGTGCAGCTGTGGGTGGACCGCGAGTACCGCGGGCGCGTCATGGGCCTGTACGTGCTGGTGTTCATGGGCGGCACCCCGCTGGGCGGGCCGCTGATCGGGTGGGTCACCGAGCACGCCGGGGTGCGCACCGGCATGGCCCTGTGCGGGTTGGTGCCGCTGACCGTGGCGCTCGCCGTCGCGGCGGTCCTGGCGGTGCGGCCGGTGCGGGCGCGCCGCAGGGAGGCCGCCCTCGCCGCCTGACCCCCGCCGCGTGCGCCGCGGGGTCCACAGGCGCGCCGCGCGCCGGGGCCGGGCCGCACCTGTGGACGACACCCGCTGAGGCCGCCCCCACCTGCCTAGGTTCCCCGCGACCGGGGAGGTGCGGGTGGGCGGGCAGGTGGGTGCGGCGGTGGTGCCGGGGGTTCCGACGGAGCTGTCGGTGCTGTCGCCGGCGGCGGCGGACGACGCGGCGCGCACGGCGCGGTCGGTGGCCGGTGCGCTGGCGGGCGCGGGTGCGGACGTCGAGGCGGCCCGGCGCGGCGACGGCTGGTGGGGTCCCGCGCGCGACGGCTTCGACGAGCGGCTGCGGCGCCTGTCCGGCGAGCTGGAGCTGCTGACGCGCACCGCCGCCGCCGGTGCCCGCGTCGTGGAGGAGCACGCCGCCGAGCTGGGGATGCTCGCCGGGCGCCTGCGCACCGTCGACGCCGCCCTGGAGGCGGCCGAGCGCCGCACCCGCGACCCCTCCCTGGACCTCGCCGGCTTCCACGGCGCACGCTCCGAGCTGGAGCACTGGCGGGCCAGCCGCACCCGCCTGGTCGCCGACCACGACGAGTCCTCCGCGCGCCTGGCGCAGCGGCTCCTCGCCCTCGTCGACGACGTCGCCGGCCGCCCGCGCACCGCCGGCGAGCACGTCGGGGACGCCGTGCGCACCGTCGTGGCCGAGGGCGCCGCCGCCGCGTACGCCGTCGCCGGGTGGGCGTGGGACCCGCACGGGTGGGTCGACGCCGTGCGCGCCGCGCCCGGCGCGGCGCTGGACGCCCTGCTCGACCCCGCTGGCACCGCGACCGACGCCCTGCACCTGGACGACGCCCGCGACGGGCGGTGGGGCGCGGTGGCCGGCGGTGCGGCCGCGGCCCTGGCCGGCCGCGGCGCCGGACGGGCCGCCGACGACCTGCTGCCCGGCGGGCACCTCCCGGACGACCGGCCCCGCGACGCGGACGGCAGGCTGCTGCCGCAGACGCTGGACGAGATGCTCGCCGGGGTCGACCTCGAGCGCAGCGAGGGGGACGGGCGCGGGCACACCCTGGAGAGGCACGTGGACGTGGACGACGAGTACCTGCGGCAGCGGCTGACGCTGGGGACGCCGAACTCCAGGACCGGCGGCCGGGACCCGGCCCCACCCGCCGCTTCCCGGTGGGCCGACCTGGAGACCGCCGAGCGCACCATCACAGAGGCGCTGCGCCAGAACGAGGCGCAGGTGCGCCGGGCGCTCGCCGGAGGCAGGCGCATCGAGCTGCGGGTGCCCGTCGACGTCTCCGCGGGCACGGTCCTCGTCCGGGACGGCACCGGGTTCCAGCAGGTTCCCGCGGAACAGGCCGTCGTCGTCCTCCGCCGCGACTCCGACGGCGCCCCGCACGTCCTCACCTCGTACCTCGACAGGGAGAAACCCGCATGACCGACCACCCGCAGGACGAGGTCCTGTTCTGGGCGCTCAGCCACGACATGGACCTGATCGCCACCACCTCGCCGCGGGAGGCGATCGAGCGGGAGCTCACCGCTGGAGGTGCCGAACGCGCCGCCGCGTCCCTGGACCGCTGGGAGCGTGCCACCGCCGGTGTGACCACCGAGGAGAGGATGCGCACCGTCGCCCACCACCTGGACATCGCTCTCTGGGACCCGCCGGACGGGAACTCCTGGCTCGCGTGGATGGCCTGGTACGGCGAGCGGCTGCGCGAAGCCGTCGAGGACCCCACGACGATCCTGTCCCCCGGCGCGGTCCCGGAGTGGCCCTACCCGTGGAAGGTGCGCGACTCGGCCGCCGTGAGCGCGGACTCGCTGCGGCACGCGGTGCGCGTGCTCACCGCCCGGCACCGCGAGGAGGTGCGCGACTGGCTGGAGGACCCGGACGCCGGCACCCGCCTGCACCTGGTGGGCGACGTCGGTGCCGTCGTCGGACAGGCCGTGCGGCGGGCGCCGCTGCTCAGGCGCGACGTCGTCGCCTCCGGGGTGGAGACCGCGCGCGCCGCGGTGGTGCTGCAGCGCCTGGAGGCCGCGGACGCCGCACCGGCGTGGGAGGTGGCGGCCGTCCACGCCGGCGAACCGTGGGAGCACCCGAGCGCCGCGAGCTGGCGGTGGGAACTGCCGGCGCTGACGTCGTTCCTCGGCGGCTGGTTCAACGCCGCCGACCTGGACGACGAACCCGACTGGAACGAGCGGCGGGCGCTGGACGCCGAACCGGTGGCCTTCCTGGACCGGGTGGCCGCGGAGGTGCCGCGGCTGCTGGCACGCAGCGACCTGGAGCTGCCCGCCGCGGTCGAGGCGCTCGGCTGCTACGCCGAGCCGCCCCACCTGCGCCGGTGGCTGGGGTGGCTGGCCTGGCGGATCCAGCGCTTCGACTGGAGCTGACGGGGGCGCCGCGCCCCGGCGAGCGCGGCCAGCACCTCCCGCGGGGCGAGCAGGGCAACGCCCGCGCCGTGCAGCAGCTCCAGCTCCCGCCCGGCCAGCTCGGCGGCCACCGCCGCCGGCAGCCGCAACCGGCCCGGGTCGGCGCCGTCGCGGGCCGCGGAGCGCAGCGACGGGCACACCCGCACCGCCTGCGCCAGGCCGGCGCGCAGCGCCTCCAGCGCGAGCGGGTCACCGGTCAGCTCCCCCAGGCGCAGCGGGGCGGCGCCCCCCACCGACAGCGCCACGTCCACCCACCAGCCGTCGGCGGCCGAACCGGCCAGCAGCAGCACCACCCGGGCCGTCGCCGCCGCCGGAACGGGCAGCCGGTCGCGGCGCAGGTGGGGCAGGACGGCGGCGACCACGTCGTCGACGACCTGCTGGGCGCCCACGGCGGGCCGCTCGCCACCCGGTCGCACGGCCGAGCGCAGCGCCGCGGGCAGCGTCGCCGCCCACCGCCGCCGCCACCGCACCCCCGGGGCGCTGCCGGACGGGTCCGCCGCGGCGAAGGCGGCCAGGTCGCGCACCAGCGCGGCCAGGCGCAGCACCTCCCGCCCCGGCACGAGCAGCCCGCCGCCGGAGCGGGCGCGGGCGCCCATCCCGCGCAGCGCGTCGACGCTCACCCCCAGCGCCGGTGCCGTGCACGGCAGGTGGACCACGGCCAGCTCCACCGGGGCCGGGTGCCGGCGCGGCACCGGCACGCGCGCGAACGCGTCCGGGCTGGGCACCGGCACCCCGTCGCGCACCGGCACCAGCGCCGGCACCCACCGGGTCGGTCCCGCCAGCACCGCGTGCAGCGCCTCACCGGCCAGGCCGGAGCGCAGCAGCTCCACCCGCTGCCCGCCGTCCAGGGCCGCCGGGTGGGTGCCGCCCTGCGGTGCCCGCCCGCCCCGCGCGGCGGGGGAACCGCCGCGCTCCACCCACCACAGCAGCCGCGCCGGCCGCACCCACAGCGCGTGCACGACGCCCACCGGCGCCGTCGCGGCCCGGTGGCCGGCGGCGGTGCGGGGGAGCATGGGCCCATCGTGGGTCCCACCCCCGACACGGCCGCCCTCACCCGGCGGCGAGCACCCGCACCCGCGGGGGGTGAGCGTCCAGGACGGCCATCGAGGCGACGTGCCCGGCGGGCACGGCCCGCGCCGCCAGGGCCGCCACGTCCAGCAGGACCGCACCGCCGGCCACGTCGGCGTCGAGCTCCGCCGGCCACTCGCGCAGCGCGCCGCCCTCGAACCCGACCCGGTGCGGCGCCACGGCCAGGCCGTGCCCGGTGGCCTTCAGCAGCGACTCCTTGCGCGTCCAGGCGCGCGCCCGCCACGCGTCGCGCTCCGCGGGGGGGACCGCGCCGAGGGCGGTGCGCTCGCGGGGGCTCAGGGCCGCCTCGTCGAAACCCGGGAACCGCACGCCGCGCACGAGTTCCACGTCGACCCCCACGGGGGCGTCCGCGGACGCGGCCACGAGCACGGCGCCGCCGGCGTGGGAGGCCGACAGGTGCACGCCGGGCAGGACGAGCCCGTCGTCGCCGAGTGCCACGGGACGTCCGTGGTCACCGGTGGAACCGCAGTTCCTGCACCAGCGGGAGGTGCGCGCACCGGCCTCCGGGACCCCAGTGAGTTCGGCCACGGCCCGCCGCAGCAGCAGGGCCGCGGTCGCCGAGCGCGCCCGGTCCACCGGACCCCGGAAACCCGCGGCACGCCGGGACTCGTTCTCCAGCAGTTCATCCAGGCGACGCTCGCCGTGCTCGGGCGCGGCGTGCAGCAGCAGGACGGTCGGCACGGCGGGGAGTGTGCCGGAGATCGCGGGGTGTTGACGAACCCACCTGAGGTGAGGCTAACCTCCCCTCCGTGAGCGACGACGTCCCCGTGACCGCGCCCGCGGTCGCCCTCGTCACGGGGGCCGCCGGGGGCATCGGCGCCGCCGTGGCGCGGGTGCTGGCGCGCTCCGGTGCCGCGCTCGTCCTGCTCGACCGGGACGAGCCCGGCCTGCACCGCACCGCGGGCGCCCTGCGCGCCGGTGGTCACCGCGCCCTCGCGATCCCCTGCGACGTGCGCCGGTCCACCGACGTGGAGGAGGCCGTGGCGCGCGCCGAGGACGAGGCCGGTGCCCTCACCGCGCTCGCGCACGTCGCCGGGTCCCTGAGACCCGGCGGCGCGCTCGACGTCACCGACGCGGAGTGGGAGGAGACCCTCGCGGTCAACGCCACCGGAACGGTGAACGTCTGCCGCGCGGTCGGTCGCCGCATGGCGGCGCGCGGCGGCGGCGCCATCGTGGCGGTCAGCTCCAACGCCGCGCGGCTGCCCCGCACCGGCATGGCCGCGTACGCCGCCTCCAAGGCGGCCGCCACCCGGTACGTCATGTGCCTGGGCCTGGAGCTCGCCCCGCTCGGCGTGCGCTGCAACGTCGTCTCGCCGGGTTCCACCGACACCGCCATGCAGCGCGACCTGCTGCCCGACCCCGTGACGGGTACCGAGACCGTCCTGCGGGGAGACCCCGCCACGTTCCGGCTCGGCATCCCGCTGGGCCGCCTCGCCGACCCCGCCGACGTGGCCGAGGGCGTCGGTTTCCTGCTCTCCGACGCCGCCCGGCACATCACCCTCACCGACCTGCTCGTGGACGGCGGCGCGTCGCTGCGCGACTGACGCCCCGTCCCCACCCCCCGGGAGCACCCTTGACCAGCACCACCCCCCTGCAGCGCGCCCGCGAACCCCTCGCGGCGCCCCGGGCCACCACCGACGGACTGCTCGAGCGCTACCGGCCCGGAACCGGGACGTGGTTCTCCGCCGGCGGCCGGCACCTGCTCGCCACCGGGCAGCGCGAGCTCCTCGCCGCCACCACCGGCACCACCCGCGGGTTCGCCGCCGAGGTCACCACCCGGCTGCGCGAGGACCGCTCCCGCGGCGGCACCGGCGTCGCCGTCGGTGCGCTGCCCTTCGCCGCCGGGACGCCCGCGGCGCTGCACGTGCCCGAGCGGGTGCTGCGCGCCGAGGGGGCCCCGGGCCCCGCGCCCGCGCCCGCGGCGGCGGGCGCCGCCGTGACGGCGCTGCCCAGCGAGAACGGTTACGCCGCAGCGGTCTCCACGGCGCTGCTGCGCCTGCGCGCCGAGGACGACGAGCTCGGCAAGGTGGTCCTCGGCCGGTTGCTGGACGTGACCGTCCCCGGCGACGTCGACGTGCGCGCCGTCCTGGCGCGCCTGCTGGCCGCCGATCCCGGCGCGTTCGTCCACGCCGTGGACCTGCCGGTCGCCGGGCCGGGCCCGAGGACCCTCGTCGGCGCGAGCCCGGAACTCCTCGTCGCGCGCAGCGGGCGGCGCGTCACCGCCTGCCCCCTCGCCGGGAGCGCACCGCGCTGCGCCGACCCGGCCGAGGACCGTCGCCGCGCGCAGGCGCTGCTCACCTCCGCCAAGGACCTCACCGAGCACGCCGTCGTCGCCGACGCGGTGCGCACCGCGCTCGCCCCGTCCTGCGAGGAGCTCCACGTGCCCGCCGCGCCGGAACTGCGCAGCAGCGCGACGATGTGGCACCTCGCCACACCCGTCACCGGAACCCTCGCCGACCCGGCGACGACGTCGCTGGACCTGCTGGCGGCGTTGCACCCCACCCCCGCGGTGTGCGGGGTGCCGCCGGCGGAGGCGGCCCGCGTCATCGCCGAGCTGGAACCGTTCGAGCGCGGCTACTTCACCGGCGCGGTCGGCTGGTGCGACGCGGACGGCGACGGCGAGTGGGCCGTCACCATCCGGTGCGCCGAGGTCCAGGGCGGTTCCGTGCGGTTGTTCGCCGGCGCCGGCGTCGTCGCCGCCTCCGACCCGGACGCGGAGGTCGCCGAGACGACGGCGAAGTTCCGCACCTCCCTGGCCGCGCTCGGGGTGGCCCGGTGAACCCGGTGGGCCTGGCGGCACCGGCCGCCTCACCGGCCCCCGTGGAGCGCGTCCCGGCGGTGGACGGCGCGGCCGCCGACCCGCGCTGGCGCGAGCTCGGGGTGCTGCCCGGGCAGACGCTGTGGGGGCAGTTCGAGACCTCCGCGGCCCGCACCCCGGCCGCCACGGCGCTCGTCGCCCGCGACGGCACCGGGCAGCAGGTCCGCTGGAGCTTCCAGCGGTTGCGGGACGCCGCGGTGCGCACCGCCGCCGGTTTCGCCCGCGCGGGCGTGCGGCCCGGTGAGCGGGTGCTGCTGCAGCTGCCGAACACCGCCGAGTTCGCCACCGTCGTCCTGGGGCTGTTCAGGCTCGGGGCGCTGCCGGTGCTCGCCCTGCCGGCGCACCGCTCCGCGGAGCTGCGGCACGTCGCCGCCACCAGCGGGGCGGTGGCGTTCGTCACCGCGGACCGCACCGGTACCGGCAGCACCGGGTGCGACCACCGCGACCTGGCCCGCGAACTGCTGCGCACCCCGGGCTGCGAGGCGCTGCGGCTCGTGCTGGTCACCGGCGAGCCCGAGGAGTTCGGCGACCTGGCCGACCTGGCCGTGTCCGACACCGAGGCCGCCGAGGCGGCGCTGCCCGAACCTCCCGCCCCGGACGACGTCGCGTTCCTGCAGCTGTCCGGCGGCACCACGGGAGTTCCCAAGCTCATCCCCCGAACCCACGACGCCTACGCGCTCACCGTGCGCGAGAGCGCCCGGATCTGCGGCCTGGACCAGGACAGCCGGATGCTCGTGGTGCTGCCCGTCGCGCACAACTACCCCATGAGCTCGCCCGGGATCCTGGGCACCTGGCTCGCCGGCGGCACCGTCGTGCTGGCCCCCGACCCCTCGCCCGGCACCGCGTTCCCGCTCGTCGCCGCCGAGGGCGTCACCCACGTCTCCCTCGTGCCGCCGCTGGCGCTGCTGTGGACCGCGGCCGCCGGCGACACCGACCACGACCTGTCCTCGCTGCGGGTCGTCGGCGTGGGCGGCGCCAAGTGCACCCCCGAACTGGCGCGCCGCGTC
Source organism: Kineococcus sp. G2 (assembly GCF_037154035.1). Taxonomy (NCBI): domain Bacteria; kingdom Bacillati; phylum Actinomycetota; class Actinomycetes; order Kineosporiales; family Kineosporiaceae; genus Kineococcus; species Kineococcus sp. G2. The sequence goes on from NZ_JBBBEM010000064.1 coordinate 22,881, forward strand.
CCGCAGGCCCTCGGCGCACGCCTGCAGCAGGTGTTCGGGATGGCCGAGGGACTGGTGAACTACACGCGGCTCGACGACCCCGAGGACGTCGTCGTCCACACGCAGGGACGGCCGATCAGCCCGCACGACGAGGTCCGCGTGGTCGACGAGGACGACCGCGACGTGCCACCCGGCGAACACGGGTACCTGCTGACCCGCGGCCCGTACACGATCCGCGCCTACCACGCCGCCCCGGCGCAGAACCGCTCGTCGTTCACCGCCGACGGGTTCTACCGCACCGGCGACGTCGTGCGGCTGCGCCCCGACGGGAACCTCGTCGTCGAGGGGCGCGCGGCCGACCGCGTCAACCGCGGCGGGGAGAAGGTCTCCGCCGAGGAGGTCGAGGACGTCCTGCTGACCCACCCCGACGTCCACGACGCCGCCCTCGTCGGCGTCCCCGACGACCACCTCGGCGAGCGCACCTGCGCGTTCGTCGTGCCCCGCCCCGGCGCGAACCCCACCCCCCGTGAACTGCGCGCCCACGTCCGCTCCGCGGGCCTCGCCGAGTTCAAGGTCCCCGACCGCGTCGAGGTCGTCGCCGGGTTCCCGCCCACCGCCGTCGGCAAGACCAGCCGGCGTCAGCTCCGCACCGCCCTGGCCGCCCTGCTCGCCGGACCCGGCCCCGCCGCCGCGAGCCCCCGCCCCCGGGAGTCCTGAACCGTGACCCTCCCCGCCGTCGACGGCTACCCCCTGCCCACCAGCGCCGAGATGCCCGCACCGCGGGTGGCGTGGACGCTGCGGCCCGAACGCGCCGTGCTGCTCCTGCACGACCTGCAGGAGCACTTCCTCGACGCCTACGGCGAGCGCTCCGAGCTGCGCGCGCAGCTGCTGCGCACCGTCCGCGCGCTGCGCGACGCCTGCGACCGCGCGGGCGTGCCCGTCGTGTACACCGCCCAGCCCGCGCACCAGGACCCCGCGGACCGCGCACTGCTCAGCGACTTCTGGGGCGAGGGCCTGGGGCGGCGCCCGCACCGTGCCGGGCTGGTGCCCGAACTGGCCCCGCGCGAGCGCGACACCGTGCTCACCAAGTGGCGGTACTCGGCGTTCCAGCGCTGCGACCTGGCCGGTGTCCTGGCCTCCTCCGGCCGCGACCAGCTCCTCGTCACCGGCGTCTACGCCGGCATCGGCTGCCAGGTCACCGCCTGCGAGGCGTTCATGCGCGACGTCCAGCCGTTCCTCGTGGGGGACGCCGTCGCCGACTTCGACCGCGCGCGCCACGACGGCGCCCTGCGCTGGGTCGCCGACACCTGCGGCGTCGTGGTCGACGCCGCCTCGGCGGTGCGCGCGCTGGCCGGCGGGGACGGCACCGGCACCGGTGCGCGGACCGCCGAGGTGCTCGCGTGAGCCGCGGCGAGCTGGACCTGCTGGGCGTCGGGTTCGGCCCGGCGAACCTCGCCCTGGCGCTGGCCGTGGACGAGCTGCCGCCCGACGACCGCCTCGGCGCGCTGTTCTGCGAGCGCCAGCCCCGCTTCGGCTGGCACCGCGGGATGCTGCTGCCGGGGGCGACCCTGCAGGTCTCCTTCCTCAAGGACCTGGTCACCCAGCGGAACCCCACCAGCCCGGCCAGCTTCGTCGCCTACCTGCACGAGCGGGGCCGGCTGGCGGACTTCGTCAACGCCAAGACGTTCTTCCCCACGCGCCTGGAGTTCCACGACTACCTGGAGTGGGCCGCTGCCCGGGTCGCGGGCAGCGTGCGCTACGGCACCGAGGTCACCGCCCTGCGCCCCGTGCGCGAGGACGGCGCCGTCCGGGCGGTGGAGGCGGAGCTGTCCGACGGCACCCGCGTGCGCAGCAGGGACGTCGTCCTGGCCACCGGGCTGCGCGCGCGGATGCCCCGCGGTGTGCCGCGCGGCCCGCGGGTGTGGCACAACCACACCCTGCTCGGCGACCTGCGCGCCCTCGACGAGGCCCACGCCGCCACCGGCACCGCGCCGCGCTCCTTCGTGGTGCTGGGTGCCGGGCAGAGCGCCGCCGAGGTCGTGCAGCACCTGCACGCCCGCTACCCGGGAGCCGAGGTGCACTCGGTGTTCCGCTCCTTCGGCTACGCCCCCGCCGACGACAGCCCGTTCGCCAACCGGGTGTTCGACCCGGCGGCCGTCGACGAGTTCCACACCGCGCCGCCGGCCGTGCGCGAGGACCTGCTGCGCCGGCACGCCGGCACGAACTACTCGGTCGTCGACCAGGACCTCATCCAGGAGCTGTACCGCACCGAGTACGCCGAGACGGTCGCCGGTGCGCGGCGGCTGCACGTGCACCGCGCCAGCGAACTGCTGGAGGTGCGCGAGGAGGAGACGGCCGTGGCCGTCGACGTGCTGGACCGCACCAGCGGTGCCGTGCGGCGGCTGCGCGCCGACGTGCTGGTGTGCGCGACGGGTTTCGAGCACCTGGACCCCGCGGTGCTGCTGGGGGAGCTGGCGCCGGCGGTGCGCCGCGACGCCGCCGGGCGCGTCCTGGTGCACCGCGACCACCGGCTCGTCACCGACCCGGACGTCACCTGCGGCATCCACCTCATGGGCGGCACCGAGCACAGCCACGGGCTGAGCTCCTCGCTGCTGTCGAACGTCGCCCCCCGCGCCGGGGAGGTCCTGGCGTCCGTGCGCCGGCGCCGCGGCGCGCCGGCGGGCGCCCGCGCCGGCGGCCTGCCCGTCTGAGCGCCACCCGGCGCACCCACCCCACCACCGGAGGACACCGTGAGCACCAACCCGTTCGACGACCCCGACGGCGAGTTCCTCGTCCTCGTCAACGACGAGGAGCAGCACTCCCTGTGGCCCTCGTTCGCGCCCGTGCCGGCCGGCTGGCGCACCGTGTTCGGCCCCGGTCCCCGCGACGGCGCCCTGGCGCACGTCGAGGAGCGCTGGACCGACCTGCGGCCGCGCAGCCTGCGCGAGGCGATGGACCGCGAGGCGATGGACCGCGAGGCGGCGGGGGACCGGTCGTGACGGCGCAGGCCGCGCGGGCGGGCACCGCACCGGACCACCTCGCGCGCATCGCCGCCGCGCGCGCCGGGACCGCTGCCGCGAAGGTCGGGTACCCCATCGGCCTGCGCGAGGTCGAGGTGCTGCGCACGCAGCGGCTCGGTCCGGCCCTGGTGCGGGTGACGCTCGGGGGACCCGGGGCGGAGGGTTTCGTCAGCCACGTCCCCGAGGAGCACGTGCGCCTGGTGTTCCCCGACGAGCACGGGGTGCTGCGCCTGCCCGAGCGCGACGGGCCGTCCCTGAGGTGGCCGCGACCGCTGCCGGTGTCGCGCGAGTACACCGTGCGCCGGCACGACCCGGTGACCGGGGAGATCGACGTGGACCTCGTCCTGCACCCCGGCGGGGTCGCGTCGGGCTGGGCCGCGTCCACGCGCCCCGGCGACCGGGTGCACGTCGCCGGGCCGCCCGGGGGCGTCGTCGTCCCCGACGCGCACGAGCGGTACCTGTTCGCCGGCGACCTCACCGCGCTGCCGCAGATCGCCCGGTACCTGGAGGCCCTGCCCGCCACCGCGACCGGCTGGGCGTTCGTGGAGGTCGCCGACGCCTCCGAGGAGGTCGAGCTGACCGCCCCGGGGGGTTTCGAGGTGCGCTGGGTGCACCGCGGCGACGTCCCCGCGGGCCACGGCGACGCGCTGGAACGGGCGGTGCGCACCGTCCCGCTGCCGGACGGGCGCCGCACGTTCGTCTGGATCGCCGGTGAGGCCGGCGCCCTGAGACCCCTGCGCCGCTGGGTCCGCCACGACCTCGGCGTCGAGGCGGGCGACCACCGCGTCACCGGTTACTGGAAGCGCGGCGTCGCCGACTTCGACGACGAGCACTGACCCCCATCACCGCACCCGGCACCGCCCTCAGCACCCACGAGCACAGAACCCGCGAGGAGCACGAGTTGAGCACCCCCCTGGTCGCCGGCGACCGCGCGCGCACCGGGCAGGCGCTGGCGCTGTCCGCCGCCCAGCTCGGCATCTGGAACGCCCAGCGCCTGGAACCGGACTCGCGCAGCTACCTCGTCGGCGAGGTGCTGGAGGTCCGCGGCGACGGACCGGTGGACGTCGACGCCCTGGCCGAGGCGGTGCGCGCCACCGTCGCCGAGGTGGAGACGCTGCGGGTGCGGCTGCACGAGACCCCCGACGGTCCCCGCCAGGTCGTCGTCGACGACCCCGTGCCCGCTCCGGCGGTGGTGGACCTGCGCGGCGAGAGCGACCCGCGCACCGTCGCGCACGCCCTCGTGGACGCCGAGCGCGCCCGCGCCTCGGAGGCCTGCCGGGCGATGGTGGACCGGCCCCTGCACACGCACACCCTGCTGCGGCTGTCCGGCACCGAGGTGTGGTGCGTGCAGCTGTACCACCACGTCGTCGTCGACGGGTACTCCACCGCGATGGTCACCCGCAGGGTCGCGGCCCGCTACACCGCCCTGGTGCGCGGCACCGAGGTCCCGCCCCCGCCGTTCGGCGCGCTCGCCGACGTCGTCGCCGAGGACGAGGAGTACCGGCGCAGCGAGCGGTTCGAGCGCGACCGCGCGTACTGGCGCGACGTGCTCACCCCCCTGCCGGACCTGACCGGGCGCACCACCGCCCCCGACGGCCCCGCCGAGCGGACCGTGCACGCGCGCGCCGTGCTGCCCGCCCCGGTGCTGGCGCGGCTGCGCGAGGTCGCCGACGCCACCGGCACCACCTGGGCGGAGGTGCTGCTGGCCTGCTGGGCCGCCTTCCTGCACCGGTTGCGCGGCGACACCGACGTCGTCGTCGCCCTGCCCGTCATGGCGCGCACCGGCGCCGCGCTGCGCACCCCCGCGATGGCCGTGAACGTGCTGCCGCTGCGCGTGGCGGTGCGCCCCGGCGACCGGCTCGGTGAGCTCGCCCAGCGCGTGGCGCGGGCCCTGCTGGGGGTGCGCGCCCACCAGCGCTACCGCGGCGAGGACCTGCCCGCCGACCTCGGCGTGCCCGGGGCGGGCGCGCTGCTTCACGGCATCGGCGTGAACCTCAAGGCGTTCGACACCGAGCTGGACTTCGCCGGCGCGCGCGGGGTGCTGCGCAACGTCGCCGGCGGCCCGCCGGAGGACCTGGGGCTGACCGTCACCCCGCTCGGCGACCCCACCGGTGACGGCGAGCTGCTGCTGGGGTTCGAGGTGGACGCCCGCAGCGCCGCCCGCGCCGCCGTCGAGGCGCGGATGGACGCCCTGGTGCGCACGATCACGGCCCTGGCCGAACCCGCCGCCCCCGCCGTCGGGCAGGTGGAGCTGCTCGCGCCCGGGCAGGAGCAGCGGCTGCTGGCCGAGCGCGCTCGGCCCGCGGCGGGGGAGCCGCCGGCCGGCGCGCCCGTGCGGGACGTGCCGGCCGCCCTGGCGGAGCTGGCCGCCGCGCAGCCCGACGCCCCCGCGCTGGCGTGCGGCGCCGAGCGGCTCACCGCGGCGCAGCTGGCCGGGCGCGTGCACCGCCTGGCCCGCGCGCTGCGCGCCCGCGGCGCCGGCCCGGACGACGTCGTCGCGCTCGCCCTGCCCCGCTCGGCCGACCTCGTCGTGGCGCTGCTGGCGGTCCTGGACGCCGGCGCCGCCTTCCTGCCCCTGGACCTGGGGCACCCGCTGGAGCGGCTGCGCAGCACCGTCGAGGACGCCGGTGCCGTGCTGGTGCTCACCGAGGAGCGCCTCGCCGGGGCGCTGGGCGCCCCCGGCCGCCCCGCCGTCGACCCCGCGTCGCTGCGCGAGGAGCTGGCGGGCCTGCCCGACGGGCCACTGCGCCCGGACGAGCTGGCCGCCGCCCGCCACCCCGAGCACCTGGCGTACGTCACCTCCACCTCCGGCTCCACCGGCCGGCCCAAGGCGGTGCTGACCCGCGCGGGCGGGCTGAGCGCCCTGCTGCACCACCACCGCTTCACGATCTGCGCGCGGGCCGCCGAGCTCGCCGGCGGCCGGGCGCTGCGCACCGCGCACACCGCCTCCTTCGCCTTCGACGCCTCGATCGACCAGCTGCTGTGGCTGCTGTGCGGGCACGAGGTGCACCTGTACGACGCCGAGCTGCAGCGCGACGCGGAGGCGCTGCTGGCCGCGTTCGCCCGCGACCGCGTCGACGTCGTGGACGCCACCCCCTCCATGGCGGCGCAGCTGCTCGACCTCGGCCTGCTCACCGGCGCCCACCGCCCGGTGCTGCTCGTCCTCGGCGGCGAGGCCGCGCCGCCGGCGCTGTGGGAGCGCGTCACCGCCTCCGGCGCGGCCGCCTGGAACCTGTACGGGCCCACCGAGGCCACCGTCGACGCGCTGGCCGCGCCCGTGGACGCGCACGGCCCGCGCATCGGGCACCCCTTGGCCGGCACCCGCGTCCACCTGCTGGACCCCGCGCTGCGGCCCGTGCCCGACGGCGAGCGCGGCGAGCTGTACCTGGCCGGCCCGCACCTGGCGCGCGGCTACCTGGGGCGCCCCGGCGCCAGCGCCGAACGGTTCGTGGCGAACCCCTTCGGCGCGCCGGGGGAACGCATGTACCGCACCGGCGACGTCGGCCGCTGGGTGCCCGGGCTGGGCGTGGAGTTCCTCGGGCGCGGCGACGGGCAGGTGAAGGTCCGCGGGCACCGCGTGGAGCTGGGCGAGGTGGAGGCCGCGCTCGCCGCCCTCGACGGCGTCGCGGCGGCCGCCGCGACGGTGCGCGAGGAGGGCGGGCGCACCCGCCTCGCCGGGTACGTCGTGCCCGCCCGCGGCGAACGGCTGGAGCCGGCGGCGGTGCGCGACGCGCTGGCCGCCCGCGTGCCCGACCACCTGGTGCCGTCGGCCGTGGTGGTGCTGGACGCGCTGCCCGTGACCGTCAACGGCAAGCTCGACCGGGCCGCGCTGCCGGTCCCGCCGGCCGCGCGCGGCGGCCGGGCCGCGGCCACGCAGGCCGAGCGGGTGCTGTGCGAGACGGTCGCCGAGGTCCTCGGTCACGAGAGCGCCGGCACCGACGACGACTTCTTCGGCCTCGGCGGCGACAGCATCACCGCGATCGCGGTGAGCAGCCGGCTGCGCGAGCGCGGCCTGGACGTGCGCCCCAAGGAGGTCCTGGCCCGCCGGGACCTGGGCGCGCTGGCCGCCGCCGCGCGCCCGGTCGGCGGCCGGCGGCCCGGCGCGGCCGACGTGGCGACCGGTGCCGTGCCGGCCCCGCCGATCGTGCGGGCCCTGCTGGAGGCGAACCCCGCCGACGCCGTGGCCGGGTACGCGCAGTGGACCGCGGTGCGCCTGGACGAGGCCCCGGCGCTGCCCGAGCTGGTCGCGGGCGTGCAGGCGGTCCTGGACCACCACGACGCGCTGCGCCTGCTGCTGCGCGGAGCGCCGGGCGAGGCGCCCGAGCTCGTGGTGCGCGCAGCCGGCGCGGTCCGCGCCGCCGACGTCGTCGGCGAGCTGCAGGACGCGGACCCCGCGCGGGTGGCCCGGGCGGCCGCCGCGCGGCTGGACCCGCGCGCCGGCCGCGTGCTGCGGGTGGAGCTGGTGCGCACCGGCGCCGGGCGGCCGGACCTGCTGGTGGTCGTGGTGCACCACCTCGCCGTCGACGGCGTCTCCTGGCGGGTCCTGCTGCCCGACCTGGAGCGGGCGTGCACCGCCGTGCGCGCCGGCCGGGTGCCCGCCCTGGCGCCGGTGCCCTCCTCCTGGCGCCGGCACGCCCGCCTGCTCGCCGAGCAGGGCCGCACCGGGGCCCGGCGCGGCGAGCTGGAGCACTGGCGCGCCGTGCTCGCGCCGGGCGCGCCGCGCCTGGGCGCCCGCGCCCTGGACCCGGCCCGGGACACCGTCGCCACCGCCGTGCGCACCCGCACCACGACCCCGCCGTCGATCGCCGGGCCGCTGCTGACCGCCCTGCCGGCGGCCTACCGGGCGGGCGTGGACCACGTGCTGCTGGCCGCGCTCGTCCTGGCCGTGCGCTCCTGGCGGCACGAGCGCGGCGAGAGCGCCGCCCCGGCGCAGCTCGTCGCCGTGGAGGGCCACGGCCGCGAGGAGCTCGCCGACGACCTGGACACCTCCCGCACCGTGGGCTGGTTCACCACCGAGTTCCCCGTGCGGGTACCCGCGGAGGCGATCGGCACCGACGCCGCGCTCGCCGACGCGCTCGCCGGCGGCGCCGCGGCCGGGCGGCTGCTGAAGGCCGCGAAGGAGGCGGTGCGCACCACCCCCGCCGCCGGGACCGGGTTCGGGGTGCTGCGCCACCTCGACCCCGCCACCGCGCCGGGACTGGCCACCGCCGGGAACCCCGAGCTGCTGCTGAACCACCTCGGCCGGTTCACCCCGGCCCCCGGCGCCGCGTGGCGGTTGCCCGAGGACGACGCGTTCTCCGTGCTGGAACCGGCCACCAAGGCGCTGACCGAGGTGCTGGCGCTGAACTCCTTCGTGCACGCCGACGGCTCCCTGGCCGTGGAGTGGACCGCCGCGTCCGGCGTCCTCGACGGCGCCTCGGTCGCCGCGCTGCAGGAGCACTGGGAGCAGGCGCTGGAGGCGCTGGCCGCGCACGCCGTGCGCACCCGCGGCGGGCTGACCCCCTCGGACTGCGCCGCCCCGGGTGTCGACCAGCGCGCCCTGGACGAGCTGGAGGCGCTGCACGGTCCCCTGGACGACGTGCTGCCCCTGTCGCCGCTGCAGGAGGGCCTGCTGTTCCACGCCCTCCACGACGGCGCCGCCGACGCCTACACCCTCACCGCCCGCCTGGAGCTGACCGGCCCGCTGGACGCCGCGCGCCTGGAGGCCGCGCTGGAGCAGGTGCTGCACCGGCACCCGAACCTGCGCGCCGCGTTCCACCACGAGGGCCTGGACCGGCCGGTGCAGGCGCTGCCGCGCACCGCCGGCGTGCCGTGGCGGCACGTGGACCTGTCCGCGCTGCCCGGGCGCGCCGCGCTGCGCGCCGCCGACGCCCTGGAGGACGAGCTCGCCGCCGAGGCCGTGGACGTGACCCGGCCCCCGCTGCTGCGGGCGCTGCTGGTGCGCCTGCCCGACGCCGGCACGGGGGAGCCGCGGCACCGCCTGGTGCTGGGAGCGCACCACCTGCTCACCGACGGGTGGTCCACGCCCGTCGTCGTGCGCGAACTGCTGCAGCTGCACCACGGCGCCGTCCCCCTGCCGGCCCCGGCCCCGTACCGCACCCACCTGGAGCGCCTCGCGGCCCTCGACCCGGACGTGCAGCGCGAGGCGTGGCGCGAGCGCCTGGCGGGCCTGGCCGCCCCGACGCTGCTGGCGCCGGCGGCCGACCCGGCCCGGCGGGCCGAACCGGTCGAGCTGCCGGTGCCGCTGGCGGCGGCGACGCCCGCCGCGCTCGCCGGCCTGGCGCGCCGGAGCGGCCTGACCGTGAACACGCTCGTGCAGGGGGCGTGGGGGAGCGTGCTGGCCGGGGTCACCGGCCGCGCCGACGTCGTCTTCGGCGCCACCGTGTCCGGTCGCCCCGCCGACCTGCCCGGCGTGGAGCGCATGGTCGGGCTGTTCAGCAACACCGTCCCGGTGCGGTTCACGGCGGTTCCCGGCGAGCCGCTGCTGGAGGGTCTCGCGCGGCTGCAGGCGGCGCAGCTCGCGGTCCAGGACCACGAGCACGCGAGCCTGGCGGAGGTCGAGCGGGCCGTCGGCCTCGGCCGGCTGTTCGACACCCTCGTGGTGTTCGAGAACTTCCCCGCGCCGGCGACCGACCCGGCCACGACCGGCGGGCTGCGCGTCACCGGCATCGTGCACCGCGGTCGCACCCACTACCCCCTCACGCTCACGGCCCCGCCCGCGGACGAGCTGGAACTGGTCCTGCACCACGACCCGGCGGCCGTGCCGGAGCAGCGGGCGCGGGAACTGGTGCGGCGCCTGGGTGAGCTGCTCGACGGCCTGGCGGCCGATCCGGGCCTGCGGGCGCCGGAACCGCTGGTGCCGGAACCGCTGGTGCCGGAACCGCTGGCGCCGGACGCGACCGCGGCGCCGGTGGTGGAACCCGCCCCGCCCGCGGAACCCGCGAACCTCGCTGACCCCGCGGTGGGGCGGCAGGCCGCCGGCCGTGCGGCGGCGCTGGACGTCGTCGCCGCGGTGCGCGCCGCCGCGGCGGCCGTGCTGGAACTGCCGGACGTCGCCGCGGACGACGACTTCTTCGCGCTCGGCGGTCACTCGCTGACCGCGATGCGCCTGGTCGGCCGGCTGCGCCGCGACGGCGTGCGGGTGGGGGTGCGCGAGGTGTTCGAGGCGCGGACCCCCGCCGCGATCGCCGCGCGCGCCGACGTGGACCCGGACCGCGGGGTCCGCGCGGAAACTCCTGCGGAACCCCCCGCGGAACCCCCCGCGGGAACCCCCGCGGGAACCCCCGCGGGAACCCCCGCGGGAACCCCCGCGCCGACCGGTGCGACGACCGGTGCGGAACCCCCGGCCGTGGGTGCCGGGCAGGACCTGCCCCTGTCCCCGGCGCAGGAGCGGCTGTGGTTCCTGCACCGGCTGGGGGGCCCCTCCACCACCTACGACGTGCCGGTGGTGGCGCGCCTGCACGGCCCGGTGGACGCCGGGGCCCTGGCGCTCGCGTGGAGCGACGTGCTGGAGCGCCACCCGGTGCTGCGCACCGTCTACCCCGAGGACGCCGCGGGCTCGGCCACCGCCCGGGTGCTGCCCGTGACGGCCGCCGATGCCCTGCGGGTCCGGGACGTCGAGGCCGCGCGGGTGCAGGAGCAGATCGCCGCCCACCTCGCGGTGCCCGTCGACATCACCACCGCCGCCCCCGCGCGCGCGGCGCTCCTGACCCTCTCGCCCACCGAGAGCGTGCTGGTCCTCGTGGTGCACCACGTCGCGATCGACGAACCCTCCTTCGGCCCGCTGCTGGCCGACCTCGGCACCGCCTACGCCGCCCGCCGCACCGGGCGGGCCCCCGCGTGGGGACCCGCCGGGCCCGGGTACGCCGCGCACGCGCGCCGCGAGCGCGACCGGCTGCGGGAGGGTTCCGCGCCGGGCGGTGCGCTCGCCGAGCAGGAGCGGTACTGGCGGCAGGCCCTCGCGGGCCTGCCGGTGGAGCTGGACCTGCCGCTGGACCGGTCGCGGCCGGCGCGCTCGGCGCACCGCGGGCACGCGCTGGAACGCCCCCTGGCGCCCGCGCTGCGCGAACGCGTCACCGCGCTGTGCGCCGAGCACGGCGCCAGCCCCCTGATGGTGCTGCAGGCGGCCGTGGCCGTCACCTGGCAGGCGCTCGGCGCCGGCGACGACGTCCCGCTCGGCACCACCGTCACCCGGCGCGACCACGCCGGGGAGCACACCGGCGGGAGCACGGGAGACACCGGGGCGGACACCGCGATCGGCTACCACGTCAACACGCTCGTGGTGCGCTGCGACCTCACCGGGCGACCCTCGTTCGCGGAGCTCCTGCACCGCGTGCGCGACGCCGCACTGGACGGCCTGGCGAACTCCGACCTGCCGTTCGAGCGGCTCGTGGACCTGCTGGCACCACCGCGCTCGACGGCCCGGCACCCGTTGTTCCAGACCGCCGTCGCGCACGAGCGGGTCCCCGTCCCGCCGCCGCTGGACGACCTCGTCGTGGAACCGATCGCCGTGCCGACGACCGGTTCGCGCTTCGACGTGGCGTGGTGGCTGGTGGACCGGCCCGGCACCGGTTCCGCGCTGCGCCTGGTCGCCGACGCGGAGCTGTTCGACGCCACCACCGCGCAGGCGTTCTGCGAGCACCTCGTCCGGGTGCTGGAGCAGGTCCTCGCCGACCCCGACCGCCCCGTCGCCGAGGTGGCGCTCACCGCGCCGAGCGACCGGCGCGACCCCGCCCGGCGCGAGCGCACCCCCGCCGGCGTGGCCGTCGCGTTCGCCGAGCAGGCCCGGCGGACCCCCGGCGCGCCCGCGCTCGTCGCCGACGGCGCGACGCTGACCTACCGGCAGCTCGCCGACCGGGTGGAGGAGCTGGCGCGGCACCTGCTCGCCGCGGGCGCCGCCCCCGAACGCCTCGTGGCCCTGGCGCTGCCGCGCGGCGCGGACCTGGTCGCCGGGATCCTCGCCGTGCTGCGCACCGGCGCCGCGTACCTGCCGCTGGACGTCGAGCACCCCGCCGACCGGTTGCGGCAGGTCCTCGACGACGCGCGCCCCGCGTGCACCCTGACCACCTCGGCGGTCCTCGCGGACCTGCCGGTGCGGGTGCCCGCCCCGGTCCTCACCGACCGGCCCCTCGGGGAACCCGGGGGAGCGCCCACCGGGCTGCCCGCCCCGCCCCCGGCCGGCGAGCACCTCGCCTACGTGCTGCACACCTCCGGTTCCACCGGCCGCCCCAAGGGGGTGATGGTCACCACCGCGAACCTCGCCGCGTTCACCGCCACCGTCGTCGACGAGGGCTGGGTCCGCCCCGGCGACCGGCTCGTCGCGGTCACCACCGTCTCCTTCGACATCGCGGCGCTCGAACTGCTGTGCCCGCTGCTGGTCGGCGCCACCGTGGTGCTCGCGGACCGCTGGACCGTGCGCGACCCCGACGCCCTGCACGAGCTCGTCGCCGGCAGCGGCGCCACCGTGCTGCAGGCCACGCCGTCGCTGTGGCGGCCGCTGCTGGAGCACGAGCGCGCACCGGGGCTGCGCGGCGTGCGGGCCCTGGTGGGCGGCGAGGCGCTGCCCGCCGACCTGGCCGCCGGCCTCACCGCCACCTGCGCGGCCGTGCGCAACGTGTACGGCCCCACCGAGGTCACCGTGTGGGCCACCGGCGCCGAGCTCGCCGCCGGCGACCCGGTGACGATCGGTGAGCCGTGGACCGACGTGCACGCCCGCGTCCTCGACGAGCACCTGCGCGAGGTCCCCGACGGGGTCGCCGGGGAACTGCACCTCGGCGGTGCGCAGGTCACCCGCGGCTACCTCGGCCGGCCCGGCCTGACCGCGAGCCGGTTCGTGGCCGACCGGTGGGCGCCCGGGCGCCGGCTGTACCGCACCGGGGACCTGGTGCGCCGCCGCGGCGGCCGCCTGGAGTTCCTGCGCCGGGTCGACGACCAGGTGAAGGTCCGCGGTTTCCGCGTCGAGCTGGCCGAGGTGGAGGGCGCCCTGGCCGCCGCCGGCGGAGTGGCCCGCGCGGCCGCCGCCGTGCGCGCCGACGCCTCCGGCACCGGCCGGCTGCTCGGCTGGGTGGTGCCCGAGCCGGGCGCCAGGGTGGAACCCGCCGCGGTGCGCGAGGCAGCCGCCCGGCTGCTGCCGGACCACATGGTCCCGCAGGCCGTGGCCGTGCTGGGGGCCCTGCCGCTCACCCTGAACGGCAAGGTGGACCGGGGGGCCCTGCCCGAACCCGCCCCCGCCCCGGCGGGCGGGCGCACCCCCGCCACCGAGGCCGAGCACCGCCTGTGCGCGCTGGCGGCGCAGGTGCTCGGCATCTCCGGGGCCGGCCCGGACGACGGGTTCTTCGCCCTGGGCGGCGACAGCATCAGCTCGGTGCGCCTGGTCGCCGCCGCCCGCGCCGCCGGCCTGCACCTCACCGTCGCCGACGTGTTCGAGCACTCGACGCTGGGCGACCTGGCCCGCGCCGCGACCCCGGCCGGGAACCCCCGGGAACCCGCGGGCGCCGCCGGGGAGCTGTCGGTCCCGCTGGACGCCGACCGGCGAGCCCGCCTGGACGCGCTGTGCCCCGGCTGGCAGGAGGTCCTGCCGCTGGGTCCGCTGCAGGAGGGCATGTACTACCAGTCGGTCCTGGGAGCCGGCGCGGACGCGTACCTGGTGCAGCACCGGTTCACGTTCGGCACCGGCCCCACGGGCACCGGGGCCCCGGACGCGGCCGCGCTGCGCGCCGCGGGCGCCGCGCTGCTGCGCCGCCACCCGAACCTGCGCGCCGGTTTCACCCACGCCGGTTTCGACGAGCCCGTGCAGTTCACCGCCCCGCCCTGCGACCTCCCGCACCGGGAGGCCGACCTGCGCGCGACCCCCGAGCCGGAGGTCCCCGCCGCGCTCGCCGCCGCGGAGGAGGCCGAGTTCGCGGCCGGTTTCGACCTGGCCGCCCCGCCGCTGCTGCGGATGCTGCTGGTGCACCTGCCCGGCGGGGGGGCGCGGCTGGTGCTGACCCAGCACCACCTGCTCACCGACGGCTGGTCGCAGGCCCTGCTGCTGCGGGAGTTCTTCGAGCTGCTGGACCTCGCCCGCGGCGGCTCCGGCCCGCGGGAGCTGGACGGTGCGCTGCCGCCCGCGCCGGACGTGCGAGAGCACCTGCGCTGGGTGCGCGGGCAGGACCCCGCCGCGGCCGAGGACGCCTGGCGCGAGCACCTGGCCGGCCTGGCGCAGCCGACGCTCGTGGCGGGCGACCGTCCCCCCGCCCCGGGTTCCGCCGAGCGCCGCACGCCGCTGCCGGTGCACCGCCGCGCGCTCCTGGACGAGGCGACCGCCACCGGTCTGCGCGACCTCGCGCGCTCGGCCGGCGTGACGCTGTCCACGGTGCTGTCCACCGCCTGGGGACTCACCCTGCGCGGGGCCACCGGCACCGACGACGTCGTGTTCGGCTCCACCGTCTCCGGTCGCCCGCCGGAGGTCCCCGGCGCCGAGCGCACGGTGGGGCTGCTGCTGAACACCGTGCCGGTGCGCCTGCGCACCCGGCCGGGCGAGGCGGTGGCGAACCTGCTGCGCCGCACCGGCACCGAGCAGGGCCGGCTCACCGCCCACCACCACGTCGGCCTCGGGCGGATCCAGCGCGCCACCGGCCACCCCGCCCTGTTCGACACGCTGTACGTGTTCCGCAACCTGCCCACCGACGAGGCGGGCCGCGCCACCGCGTTCGCCCGGCACGGGATCGTCGCCGCCGACGCGGTCGACGGCACCCACTACGCCCTCACGCTGGACGTCGACCCGGTGGCCGGGACGGGCGGGCGGATCGGGGTGGTGCTGGAGAACCGGCCCGACCTCGTCCCCGACAACGCCGCGCAGGGTTTCCTCGACCGCCTCCTCGCGGTCCTCGGCGTGCTCGCCGCCCCCGGCGCGGCCGGGCGCACCGTCGCCGCCACCGCGGTGCCCGCGGCGGCGCCCCCGGCGGCGCTCGCACCCGCCCGGGTCCCCGTCCCGGTGCCCGGCGAACCCGGCGGCAGCGTCGACGCGCTGCTGCGCGAGCGGGCCGCCGCCGCCCCCGGCGCCACCGCCCTCGTCTGCGGGGACGTCGCGCTCAGCACCGCCGCGCTGGACGAGCGCGTGGACCGGCTCGCGCGGGTCCTCGCCGCCCGCGGCGCCGGACCCGGCGGCACGGTGGCGCTGCTGCTGCCCCGCACCGCCGACCACGTCGTGGCGATCTTCGCGGTGCTGCGCACCGGTGCCGCGTACCTGCCGCTGGAACCATCCACCCCGCCCGCCCGGCTGCGGCACCTGCTCGCCGACGCGCGCGCGACGCTGCTGGTGAGCACCGCGGCCACCCGGGCCGCGCTCACCGCGGACGGGGAGGCCACCGCCGTGGTGGAGGTCCTGCTGGACGACCCGGCCGTCGCCGCCGTCCTCGACGGCACCGCCGCCGCCCCGGCCGTGCCCGAGCGCGCCGTGCGCGGCCCCGTCCACGCCGACCAGCCGGCCTACGTCATCCACACCTCCGGTTCGACGGGCACCCCCAAGGGCGTCGTCGTCGGCCACCGGGGCCTGACGACGATGTTCCACAACCACGTCGAGGAGATCTTCCGCCCCACCGAGGCGGCGGCGGGGCGGCGGCTGCGCGTCGCGCACACCGTGTCCTTCTCGTTCGACATGTCGTGGGAGGAGCTGTTCTGGCTGCTGGCCGGGCACGAGGTGCACGTGGTCGGCGAGGAGGCCCGGCTGGACCCCGCCGCCCTGGTGCGGCACTACCGCCGGGTGGGCGTCGACGTGGTGAACGTGACCCCCTCCTACGCGCGCGAACTCGTCGCCGCCGGGTTGCTGGACGGTGAGCGCACCCCCGTCCTGGTGATGCTCGGCGGGGAGGCGGTGCCGCCGGAGCTGTGGACGCGGCTGCGCGAGCAGGACGGCGTCGACGGCTACGACCTGTACGGGCCGACGGAGTTCACCATCAACGCGATGGGTTCCCCGGTGCGCGGCAGCGCCACGCCGTGCCTGGGCCGGCCGGTGCGCAACGCCCGCGCCCTCGTCCTGGACTCCGGCCTGGCGCCGGTGCCTGCCGGGGCGACCGGCGAGCTGCACCTGTCCGGCGACGGCGTCGCCCACGGCTACCTGGGCCGCCCCGGTGCGACCGCCGCGTCGTTCGTGGCCGACCCGTTCGCCGGCGACGGCAGCCGGATGTACCGCACCGGCGACCTGGTGCGGCTGCGCGGCGACGGCTCCCTGGAGTACCTGGGCCGCGCCGACGGCCAGGTGAAGGTTCGGGGTTTCCGGGTCGAGCTCGGTGAGGTCGAGGCGGCGCTGGAGGCGTGCCCCGGGGTGCGCCGCGCCGCCGCGGGCGTGCGCACCGACGGCGGGACCGCCCGCCTCGTCGGGTACGTGGTCGCCGAACCCGGCCGGGAACTGCCGGACCCCCGCGCGCGGCTGCGCCGGACGCTGCCGGGGCACCTGGTCCCCTCGGTCGTCGTCGAGGTGCCCGCGCTGCCGCTGACCCCGAACGGCAAGCTCGACCGCGCCGCCCTGCCGGCCCCACCGCCGCGCGGCGCCGGCCGCGCACCGCGCGACGAGCGGGAACGCGCCGTGTGCCGCGTGTTCGCGCGGGTCCTGGGCGTGGCGGACGTGGACCCCGAGGAGGGGTTCCTCGACCTGGGCGGTGACTCGCTCAGCGCCATGCGGATCGTCGCGGCCCTGGAGGCGGAGCTCGGGTTCCCCGTCGCCGTGGGAACCCTGCTGGCGCACCCGGCGGCCGCCGACCTCGCCCACCACCTCGCCGCGCAGGCCCCCGGGACGCGCGGCCCCGGGACGCGGGAACCCCGGCACCCCGGTGCGCCGGAGCGCGAGCACGTTCTCGTGCTGCGCGCCGCGGGCACCGCGGAACCCCTGTTCTGCGTCCACCCGGCCGGCGGGTACGCGTGGCCGTTCGCGGGCCTGGTGCCGCACCTGCGCGCCGACCGGCCCGTCGTCGGCCTGCAGCTGCCGCAGGACGGCCCGCGCGCCGCGACCGTCGACGAGCTGGCCGAGCGGTACGCGAGGACCGTGCGCGAGCACCAGCCGCGCGGGCCGTACCACCTGCTCGGCTACTCCTTCGGCGGGAACGTCGTGCACGCGCTGGCCGCGCGGCTCACCGCCCTCGGCGAGGAGGTCGCGTTCGCCGGGATGATCGACAGCGAACCGCCGCGCGCGCACCGGCGCGCGGCCGGGCGCGACGTCGAGCGGGAGGTCGCCGCCGCCCTGCCGGACGGCGCCGCGCAGCGGGAACCCGCCCTGGCGGCCGCGGTGCGCGCCTCGTACGAGGAGTGCCTGCGGTTGCTGGCCGCCTCCCGCCCCGCGCGGTACGGCGGGACCCTGACCCTGTTCACCGCCGACCTCCCCACCGGGGAGACCCCCGGCGGAGACCCCGGGGAAACCTCCGGGCAGACCCCCGGCGAGCGGCTGGCGCGGGCGTGGCGACAGGCCCACGCCCCCGGCCGGCTCGTCGTCCACCACGTCCCGCAGGACCACGTCGGCGTCGCCTCGAGCGAGGGGTGGTCCGTCATCGGTCCGCTGCTCGACGCCGACCCCGCGGTGCGCACCGACCCCACCCACCCCTGATGAGGAGAACCATGCGACCGACCACCACCGCCCACCCCCGCACCTCGCGGCGGGCGGTCCTCGCCGGGGCCTCCGGCCTGGCGCTGCTGGCGCTCACCGCCTGCTCCGGCGGCAGCGGCCAGGCCGCCGAGCAGACCCCGGCGGCGACGACCTCGAGCGCCCCCGCCCTGCGGACCGTCACCACCGAGCAGGGCGCCGTGGAGGTCCCCGGCGACCCGCAGCGCATCGCCGTGCTCAGCGGCGGCCTCGCCGGGTACCTGTTCGCCCTCGACGCGCCCGTGGTCGCCACCGACACCCGCGTGCTCGGCGTCACCGACCTGCAGGGCGGTTTCCCGCCCGCCTGGGCGGACGAGGCCACCGAGCAGGGCACCACCGCCCTGCCCGCCGGCGAGCAGCTGAACATCGAGGCCGTCGCCGCGGCGAACCCCGACCTCATCATCGGCGGCGGCCAGGGCATCACCGCCGTGCAGGCGCAGGAGGCGTACGAGCAGCTCAGCGACATCGCCCCCACCGTGCTGGTGCCCACCAGCACCACCAGCTGGCAGGAGCAGCTCGAACTGGTCGCCGAGGCCACCGGTCGCACCGACGGCGTCGACGAGCTCGTCGCCGCCTACGACGAGAGGGTGGAGGAGGTGCGCTCGTCCATCACCGTGCCGGACGGGAACGCGGTGTTCCTGCTCTCGCTGCCCGTCGGCAAGCCGTTCCTGATCCCCGCCGACGCGGCGCTGCCCGCCCTCGCCGAGGAGGTCGGCTTCACCCCCGACGACGTCCTCACCAAGGCGGGCAACCCCACCCTGTACGGCAGCGGCGACTCCTTCGAGGTGAGCCCGGAACTGCTCGGCCAGGTCGCCGACGCCCCCGTCGCGTTCGTCGTGGACCTCGGCGGGGCCAGCGTGGAGGAGCTGGCGCAGGACCCGGTGTACGCGGCGCTGCCGGCGTTCCGGAACGGGCAGGTGCACGAGCTGCCCGCGACGAGCTACCGGCCCGACTACGACGGCGCGATGGACGCCCTGGACGCCATCGCCGAGGAGTTCGGCGCGTGAGGGAGTGCCGGTGAGGCGGTTCGGCGCGCTGGTCGTGGACCTGACCCCGCTGCGGGAGAGCCGGCCGTTCCGGTTCGCCTTCGCGGCGCGGCTGGTGTCCCTGCTCGGCATCGGCCTGCTCGTCGTGGCCGTGCCCGCGCAGACGTACCGACTCACCGGCTCCAGCGGGCACGTCGCCGGCGTCACCGTCGTCACGGCGGTGGCGGTGTTCGCCGGCAGCCTCGCCGGCGGCGTGCTCGCCGACCGCTTCGAGCGCCGGCGCACCATCCAGCTCGCCAGGTCCACCGCCGGGCTGGCCTTCGCGGTGCTGGGTGTCAACGCCGTGCTGCCCGACCCCTCGCTCGGCGTGCTCTACGCCGCCTCCGCGGTGGACGGGCTCGCCGGCGGGGTCAGCAGCGCCGCCCTCATGGCGGTGGTCCCCGGCCTGCTGCCGGCGCGGCAGCTGCCCGCGGCCGGGGCCCTGCTGGCCCTGACCACCGACCTCGGCACGGTCCTCACCCCCGCCCTGGCCGGTGCGCTCATCGCCTCCGGCGGGGTGGCGGTGGCGTACTTCGCCGCCGCCGCGGCCACCGCCGCGACCGTCGCCCTCGTCACCGGGCTCGGGCGCTGCCCACCCGGCGACGGGGCGCACGAGCACCCGCTGCGCGCCCTCGGGGCGGGGGTCCGGTTCGCCGCCGGCCAGCCGGTCGTGCGCAGCGCCCTCCTCGTGGGGCTGCTCGCCGCGCTGGCGAGCGGGCCGCTCGTGCTGCTGCCGGCGTTCGTGGACCGGGTGCTGGGCGCCGGTCCCACCACCCTGGGCCTGCTGTACGCGGCGCCCGCCGCGGGCGCCGTCGTCGGCTCCCTGACCAGCGGGTGGACCGGGCGGGTGCGCCGCGCCGGCGTCGCCCTGCTCGCCGCGGTCGCCGTGATGGCGCTGGGGCCGCTGGTGCTCGGCGCCTCCCCCCGCGTCCCCGGCGGCGCACCGGTCGTGGCCGCGGTGGCGTTCTGCGGGCTCGCCGGGCACGGCCTCGGCCGCGCCCTCGGCGACGTGCTGCGCTTCGCGCTCGTGCAGCGGCACACCCCGGACGCGCTGCGCGGGCGGGTGTCCAGCCTGTGGCAGGTGCAGGCCGTCACGGGCGGTGCGCTCGGTTCCGCCGCCGCCGGGCTGCTCGGCCGCTGGTTCGCCCCGGACGTGGCGCTGCTCGTCCACGGCCTCGCCGGCCTCGCCCTCGCGCTGGTGCTCACCGCCGCCGTCCGACCGCTGTGGCGGTGACGCGCGCCCGCCGAGGACCCCGTCCCCGCACCCCCGACCGCACCACCGGCCACCGCCGGACCGCCGACCACGACCACGACCACGACAGGAGGACGACCCCGATGACCGCACCGGGACCCGCCGCCGCCCCGCCGCCGCTGACCGCCGAGCGGCTGCGCGCCGACGTCGCCGGCCTGCTCGGCTGCGACCCGGCCGACCTCGACGCCGACGAGGACCTGCTCGACCGGGGCCTGGACTCCATCCGGCTGATGACGCTCGTCGAGCGCTGGCGCCGCGCCGGCGCCGGCGCCCTGGAGTTCCCCGACCTGGCGGAGCAGCCGGTGCTGCGCCGCTGGGAGGAACTGCTCGCCACCCGCTCCTGACCCGCCCGCCCCGGTGGTCGAGGAGGTCCCCGCCCCCTCGGCCACCGCGGGGGCGGGGGGCGGGTGCGGGGGAGCGGGGTGCGGGGCGCGGCGCTCAGCCGTAGCGTCGGGCGCGACCCGCCCGGACGACGGAGGAGACGACGTGCCCGCAGTCCCGAACCTGACCCTGCACGACGGGGTGCAGATCCCCCAGCTCGGTCTGGGGGTGTGGCAGGTCCCGCAGGAGCAGACCGCCGAGGTCGTGCTCACCGCCCTCGGCGCCGGCTACCGGCACGTCGACACCGCCGCCGGGTACGGCAACGAGGCCGGTGTCGGCGACGCCCTGCGCGTGAGCGACGTGCCGCGCGAGGAGGTGTTCATCACCACCAAGCTGCCCAACGAGCGGCACGGCCGCGACGCCACCCTGCGCACCTTCGACGAGAGCACGGCCAAGCTCCAGCTCGAGTACCTGGACCTGTACCTCATCCACTGGCCCACCCAGCGCGACGACTACGTCGAGACGTGGAAGGCGTTCGGGGAGCTGCACCGCGACGGTCGCATCCGCACCATCGGCGTCTCCAACTTCCAGAAGACCCACCTGCGCCGCATCATCGACGAGACGGGCGTCGTCCCCACCGTGAACCAGGTGGAGCTGCACCCCTACCTCGTGCAGGAGGACCTGCGCGCCTTCCACGCCGAGCACGGCATCGCCACCGAGGCGTGGAGCCCGCTGGCCCGCGGCGGGGAACTGCTCTCCGACCCCGTCGTCACCCGCATCGCCGCCGAGACCGGCAAGGAACCCGCCCAGGTCGTCCTGCGCTGGCACCTGCAGCTCGGCAACGTCGTCATCCCGAAGTCGGTGACGCCCTCGCGCATCGCGAGCAACATCGACGTGTTCGGGTTCACCCTCACCGACGAGCAGGTCGCCGACCTCACCGCCCTGAACCGCGACCAGCGCACCGGCCCCGACCCCGACACCTTCGGCTGACGCACCCCGCGCACGGGCTCCCGCGGGGGCCCGTGCGCGGCCCGGGGGTCAGCGGCCGCCGTCGGCGGAGCGAACGTCCACCACGCGCGCCGACGCCGAGCGCACCCCGCCGCCGGGGGCGCGGCCCCGCTCGCCCTTGCCGGCCTTCGCCTCGTACATGGCCGCGTCGGCCTCCTGCAGCACCCGGTGCGCGTCCGCACCGCGCGACGCGATCGACAACCCGACGCTGATGCCGACGGGGAAGCTCCACCCGGCCACCGGGAACGGCTCCGCCATCGCCGCCACGATCCGCTCCGCCACCGCCTCCGCGGCCGAGGCGTCCGGCAGGTCCGGGCACACCACCGCGAACTCGTCGCCGCCGATGCGGGCCACCGTGTCGCCCGGGCGCACCGCGGCCGCCAGCCGCTGCGCCACCCCGATGAGGACGTGGTCGCCGGCGGCGTGCCCGCCGGTGTCGTTGACGGGCTTGAAGTCGTCCAGGTCGCAGTACAGCAGCGCCACCCGCCGCCCCGAGCGGGCCGCCGCCCCCAGGGCGTGGCGCAGCCGGTCCTCCAGCAGCGTCCGGTTCGGCAGGCCCGTCAGCGCGTCGTGCAGCGCGGCCTCGCGCAACCTGCGCTGCACCAGGCGCCGCTGCGTGACGTCGGCGACCTGCACGACCGCGGCGACCTCCCCGGCGCGCCCGTCCTCGCGCCAGGTGGGCCACGCGGACGCGGCCAGCTCCAGCCACACGTCGCCGTCGCCGTGCTGCACCTCGGCGTGCCAGTGCGCGTCCTGCCCCGCGCGGACGCGACCCACCATCTCGCGCACCGCCTCCACGAACGCCTCCCGGTGCTCGGTGTGCACCTGCGCCGACCAGTCGGAACCGATCGGCACGTCGTGCCCCAGCATCGAGGCCAGGCGGTCGTTGACGCGGGCGACGACCGCGGTGCCGTCGGTGCGCAGCCGCAGCAGCGCCACCCCCAGCAGGGCGTCGTCGAAGGTGCGGCGGAACAGCTCCTCGCGCTGCCCGGCCTCCACCAGCGCGCGCTCGCGGGCCCGGACCACCAGCGACATCACCATCGTCACCGCGCCGCACGTGAACAGCAGCGCCTGCAGCACGGCGGTGCGGTGCGCCTCGGCGAACTGCCCGTACGGGCCCAGGCCAGCGACGGTGCCCGTGGTCGCCACGACCACCACCACCAGCAGGCAGGACAGCGCGCGGCCCAGCCCCAGGCGCGCCGCGCCCCACAGCACCGGGACCACCACCAGGAACGACCACGGGCCGGGGCCCGAGCGCCAGAACAGCGCCACGGCCGCGGCGGTGGAGACCACCAGGGCCGTGGCCCACTCCGCGCGGGCGGCGCGGGTGCGCCGGTCCACCGCGCGCGGCGACCCGGCCGGCAGCAGCAGCGGCGCCACCAGCAGCACGCCCAGCAGCTGCGCCGGCGCGTACCGCAGCACCTCGCCGGGTGCGACCGCCGGCTGCAGCAGCGCGCACGCGGCCGCGATCCCGGCCACGGCCCCCACCGCGAGCCGCCACGCGTCGCGGGTGGTGCGCATCCGCACCGGCCGCCCGCCCGTCAGCAGGCTCGTCACCGAGGCCCCCACGGCGCACTGCAGCGCCTGGGCGCAGGCCAGGACGGCCGTCAGCGCCGGGGCCACGCCCATCCAGCGCAGCGCCAGCGCGCTGCCGACGAGCGTCCCGGCGACGCACCACCACCGCCGGGACGGCCGCCGCACCGCCAGCGCCAGCGCCGCCCCCGCCGCCGGCCACCACACCGCGGTGAGCGGTGCGCCGTCCCCCCCGACGAGCGGGGTCAGGGCGACCAGGGCCCCCACGAGCACCGCCGTCGTCACGGCCAGGCGCACGCCCGCCGAGCGGGGGGAGAGGGGGCGCCGGGATCCCCTCCGATCCCCGGCGCCACCCACCTCCCCCGCGCGGGCGAGCTGCAGGCCGTCGTGACGCTGCGTCGTGGTGCTCATGCGCCCTCATCGGCAGGTGCGGGCCGGGACTTGAGCCCTCCGCCCGGGTGAATCCGGCACTCCCGCCCCCGCCCCTCCACCCCGCGGTGATCGAGGAAGTTGCCACTTCCTCGATCACCGCTGGGTCGGGGGAGAACGGTGGGGCGGGGTCAGCGGGGTCAGCGGGGTCAGCGGGGGGCGGGGGAGGGCTCGGCGGCGCGGTGGCCGTCCGGCTCGAGCGACTCCATCGTCCGCGTGCACGTCGCGATCAGCAGCGGCACCGCCAGCATCGCGCCCACCGCCGGCACCGCGGCGCCGGAGTCGTTGACGGCGAAGCCGATGCCCAGCAG
>NZ_JBBBEM010000065.1:0-18918 GCF_037154035.1 Kineococcus sp. G2
GAAGGCGGGCTAGGCCGTGTCCTGTGGATCATGGAGGGGCGACTTCGCGATCTTGCCGATGTCGTGATGTCCCCTCCCGTGGTGATCTCGCACGATTGAGGGCTCAACCGTGCAAGATCACCACGGGTTGCCGGACGGTCTCGCTGCAGACCACCACCGACACGCCCGAGCAGTGACGGCCCACCCCGGCGTGTTCGCTCCCGCCTGCAGCACCGTTGTCCACCGCGGGTCCGAACGCGCGGTCATCCCGCGGACAGCGCGCAGTCAGCGCGGCCGGCGACTTCACGGACTTGCCAACTTCCGGGCGAGGCGGTCGCAGCTGCGGAGCAAGCTCAAGATGCCGTCACATGTCGAGGACACCGTCCTGCGCTTGATCGGCGGGCGGGATCCGGCCGGTGTCCAGGTCCTCCATCAGCGCGACGTCGGCGTACTCGGGGTACGCCTTGCGCCCGACCTCGTCGAACAGCTCCACCCGCCGGCGCAGCACCAGACCCGGCCGCGAGGTGTGCCCGAACGTCCACTCCAGCCGCACCCGGGGCCACTGCCCGAGCAGGCGGGCGTCCACCACGTCACGCCCGTCCAGGGTGTGCCCGCCGCTCGTGCCCAGCGTGTGCGCGCTCAAGCTGCCGAACTCGGCCAGCACCCGCTGCAGGTAGGAGTCGACATCCACCGGGCGCGGCACGATCGGCCAGCACCCCGTGCTGATGTCCACCTCCTGCGCCGCCGCCAGTGACACCTCCCGCCCACCCCGGGACCGCTGATCGCGCAGGACGGTGGATCCGCCGTCCTGGTGCACCCGCCACGGCCACTCTCCGCTCCGCAACGGCGCGAAGCCGCGTTCCACGTCGAAGGCCACACGCTTACGCTGCGCAGCCGCCTGCGCGTTGGCGGGGTCGTAAGGGCCGGCGGCCAGGTCGAGCGCGGCCTCGAAAGCCTGCGGCGCCTCGGGAACGCCGTCGTCGGCGCGGATGCTGGCCGGGGGTGTCCGCCCCCACGGCAGGCGCACCCACCGATTGCTCCAGTACACCCAGGACACGTCGGGGAAGTCGGTGGGCTCAGGCCTCCAGGGAGCCAGGTCCAGGCGCACCCAGGCCGCATCTCGCGTGGTGTGCACCAGGCCCACCGCCGCGTCGGTCCGCACTTCGGTGAGGGTGCCGTCGGGTGCTGCGTGCAGCAGGACGTCCCCGGTGGCGGGGGGCGTCGGCTCCGGATCGCTCGATCCGACCCGCCACGGAGGACCGGTCGGTCGTGCGCACCACGCCCCGCCGGGTCCGGCGGCCGCCAGCAGCGACGTCTTCGTCCACACCGCGTGCTGGACACCGTCCAGGCCGACGCGCAGCAAGGGGCCACCCGCTGCGTTCTCCTGCACCCACAGACCGTCGTCGGCGGCGAACATGCGCCGGAAGGCCCCCAACTGCTGTGGAGCCGGCTCCTGCGCCCAGGACACCAACTGCCGCACCTGCCCGTCATCGGGGTCGAGGACGACCGCGACCGGGTGCACCCGGTCCACGACCCACAACCCCGACGACAGCTCGAAGACCCGCTTCGCCCTCAGTCGCCGCATCGACTCATCCTGACCCGACCACGGCGCTTCCAGTAACCCCCGCAGACCTGCACCGACTTCACGGTCATCCCGCCAGTCCGGGCGGTCATGAGCCTGGCAGGAACGGCCGCCGAAGGCGCAGACCGTCCTTGCTGTCGATCAGTTCCCTATGTGGTCGTTCCCCGCGGAAGCACCCACCGCTGCGGGACGCCCGCGCACTCTTCGATCAGCTCGAAGTCCCGGTCGTAGTGCAGGACCGCGGCCCTTTCTACGGCGGCATGAGCTGCGACCAGGATGTCCACCGGGCCGGGTCCGCGGTGCTGCCCCTTGGCGACGAGCCCGCCTTGGATGGTCCGAGCTCGGACGTCCACCTCCTGTGACCCGTGGAGCACGCGCATCGCCGCGGTGAGGTACTGCGACTGCCGCAGGTGATCGGCCTCGTTGCGGGCAGAGACCCCGACCTCGAGCAAGGTCGGCCCGCAGATGACCAGCTCGTGATCAGCCCGCAACGCCTCGACGGCATCCCGGACGCGCGGCTTGCTGAAGCGCTGGATGACGCTGTTGTCGAGGACAAACCTCACGCAGCGCCCTCGCTGCCGCTGCCGCCCGGCCGTTGTGTGTACTCGTCCAACTTGGCCTGCTCATGGGCGAGGTGTTCACGCTCAGCTTCGAGGTGAACATCGCTGGAGAAGCCGCCAGCGTCGACATAGCCCCACAGGTGGCTCCACGCCTGGTCCTTCTCCGCCTTCTCGACGGCAGCGCGCAGGGCGGCTTCGACGGTGTCCTTCTTCTGCTTGGTGCCCAGCGCGCCAGCGGCCCGGCCCAGCAGATCGTCATCGATGTCGATGTGCGTGTAGGTCATGAAGGCTCCCGGGGTCGACGTACGTCAATCATAAGCCTGACGTACGTGAAGGTCGAGGCATCCGCCTCCACCCCGGACCTGCGGCACCCACCTCGGCTTGCGGTGTGACGGGCCTGGCGCGATGAGGTGTGGCGGAAGCACGCCCCTTCATGAGCCTCACCCCTGACCACCTGCCCATCGCCCTCGGGGACGGGACATGGCGCACCGACCCACTCCGCTTGGCCATCGCCGCCCACCTGGCCCGCTACCGCGGCGAGACCCGACGCCACGCCGAATCCCACCTGCGCGCCTACCTCACCTGGTGCCAACTGCGCGGCCTGGACCCGTTGCAGGCCCGCCGCCCGCACATCGAGCTGTACGTGCGGTGGATGCAGGAGACCCAGCGCTTCGCCGCCTCCACCGTCTCCCGGCGGATGTCGGTCGTGGCCGGCTTCTACCGCACCTGCGTCATCGACGCCGTCCTGGAGCACCCCCCGGCTGACTACGTCCGCCGTCCCAACGTCCCACCGGAGTCGCCCACCCTGGGCCTGTCGCACCTGCAGCTCGAAGCCCTGCTCGCCACCTCGCGGGACTCGGCCAACCCGTGCGACTTCGCCCTGGTGTGCCTGCTCGGGCTGCTGGGCCTGCGCATCTTCGAAGCCTGCGCCCTGGACATCGCCGACCTCGGCGAGGAGCACGGCCACCGCGTCCTGCGGGTGGTCGGCAAGGGTCACAAGGTCGTCCTGGTCCCCCTCGCCCCGGCGGTGGGGAGGTCGGTGGACCGCGCCATCGGCGACCGCTCACGAGACCACGGACGGCAGCCGCTGCTGCTGAACACCCGCGGCGGCCGCCTGGACCGCCACTCCGCGACCCGCCGCCTCAAGCACCTCGCCGCCGATGCCCGCATCCGGCTGCCTCGGATGCCCCCGCACATGCTGCGCCACACCTACGTCACCACCGTGCTCGACGCCGGGGTGGACCTCAGAGACGTGCAGATCGCGGCTCGCCACGCCGACCCCCGCACCACGATGCGCTACGACCGGGCCCGCACCACCTTGGACCGACACCCCAACTACATCCTCGCCGCGTACACGGCGTTGGGGACCTGATGGGCCTGCTCCGACTTCACGCTTCTGCCGAATGGCGAGTGGTGCTTCCAGCACCGCACCCCCCTGCCAGGCCCGTCGAGTTCAGGGCCACACGGGACACTCGGTCCATGCCAGGGGACGAGCAGCCGAGCACCGTCGATCAACTCCAGGAGGCTGTCGACGCCGTCCTGGTCCCGCACGGCTTCGCGGCCGGCCAGGTCGGCGTCAGCGACGGGCGCCGCGAGGTCGTCTGGTGCGCAGCCACGCGCGAGCTTGCGACCCGCTTTCCCGCACTCCTCACCAGCCAGATGCCAGCAGGAGGCTGGGGCACGATGTGCACCGATGTCGTCCTGCAGGTGAGCGGCACCCACGGCCACTGGCGCGTGAGCGACGTCAGCGTGGAAGGCGAGCCGTTGAGCCAATTGCTCTCAAGCCTCAATCGCCCTGTCCTCGCCGAGCGAGCCGCTGGCGTGATCGGCTCGACAACGGACGACTGCCTGACTTCGCTGCCGTCACTGCTGGCCGAACTGCTCGATGGCGCCAAGCCGATGCACTGATCCTCTGTTCTCCTCGGAGTTGCATCCGGTGATGCCGCGCTGCCTACGACCTCACGGTCATCCCGCCGTCCGCGCGCGTTCAGTGACACCTCTCCGCACGAGCGTGCACCCGACCGGACAAGCCCAGCGCTACCCCACAGGCCGGCGCACCCCGGCCCCAGCCGGTCCACCACCGCGTGGGCGAGGCGGTACCGCGTCCAGCTCCCGGTGCAGGCCACGCCGTCCCACGTGCCAGCGCACACGCTGCACCCGTACCCCACGCACCTGCTCCAACGGCACCGGCCACCGCCGGCGAAGACGCTGCTGCGCCCGCCGGCGCGCACCATCCGGGCCGCGGGCCCACACCCGCACCAGGACGGAGACCACCCCCGGCCGGTGCAGCACGTCGAAGCGGCTGCGAGCCTACCGCTGCTCGACCACCCGGGGTCGCTCCATCACCTGGCGTTGCAGGCGGCTGGAGGATCCGGCGTCCGGGCGCGCTTCGTCCATCAGCAGGGAGACCACGTACACGGGCACCTCTCCAGCATGCGCGCCGCCCTGCACCACGGGCTAGTGCTCAGCCGCAGCCGATGCGCGCCCATGCTGCGCTGCGCGCGACGTCACGGTCATCCCGCGATCCACGCGCGATCACGGCTGTATGCCACCGCCGTGATCCGCAGGACAGGGCCTGGGCTCGGGGCATGGCGGCTGAGGTGCACGAGGGCGTCCACGGCGTCCCGATGTCCTGGGAGGACTGCCGTGCGCTGGGCGAGGACGTCCGCGGTGAGTACGTGGACGGGGCGTTCATCCCGCGCGGTGTGGTGACGGGGCGGCACCAGCGGATCGCTCGGCGACCGGCGAACCTGCTGGAGAGCGGCACCGAGCACCAGGTCCACGACGCGTGGGGCTGGAAGCCGGGTCCGGACAAGTACGAGCCGGACGTCATGGTGATCCAGGCCGGTGCCGACGTGGACGAGGAGGCCCAGTACTGGGACGGCCCGGTGCTGCTGTGCGTCGAGGTGCTCTCGCCCTCGAACCAGTCGAAGGACTGGGTGCGCAACACCGCCGAGCACGCCCGCCACGGCTGCCCCGAGCACTGGATCGTCTCCCCGTGGGACCACACGGTGTACGTGCACCGCCTCGTCGACGGCGCCTACGAGCTGGACCGGGCCCTGTCGGAGGGCGCGGTCGAGCTGGAGCGCTGGGGGATCGTCCTGGACGTCGAGGCGCTGTTCGCCTGAGCCGGGCGCGCACCGGGCACGCCCGCGCATCGGCGATCCTGGTGCCGTGAGCACGACGACCCCGCTCGGCACCCCGCACTCCTCGCACTGGGGGGCGTTCACCGCCACCACCGACGCCGACGGCCGCGTCAGCGTCCACCCCCACCCCGACGACCCGGACCCCTCGCCGCTGCTGGGCAACGTCCCCGTCGCGGCCACCCCCACCGCCCGCGTGCTGCGCCCGCACGTGCGCCGAGGCTGGTGGGAGGACGGTCCCGGCCCGGACGAGCGCCGCGGCGAGGACGAGTTCATCCCCGTCGAGTGGGAGGAGGTGCTGGACCGCCTCGCCGCCGAGTACCGCCGCGTCCTGGACGAGCACGGGCCCACCGCCGTGTTCGCCGGTTCCTACGGGTGGGCCAGCGCCGGGCGCTTCCACCACGCGCAGAGCCAGATCCACCGCTTCTCGCACTGCCTCGGCGGTGCCGTGCGCTCGTCGTGGACCTACAGCCACGGCGTCGGCGAGGTCCTCATGCCGCACGTCGTCGGCAACCAGGAACCCCTCATCTCGCCCACCGCGCTGTCCAGCGTCGAGGCGCACACCGACCTCGTCCTCGCCTTCGGCGGCCTGCCCGCGAAGAACTCCGAGGTCGCCAGCGGCGGCATCAGCCGCCACGAGGTCGCCGGGCGGCTGCGCGGTGCGAAGGCCCGCGGCGCGGAGTTCGTGCTCGTCTCCCCGCTGCGCGACGACCTCGCCGCCGAGCTGGACGCCGAGTGGATCGCCCCCGTGCCCGGCACCGACGCCGCGCTGCTGCTGGCGATGTGCCGGGTGCTGGTGGAGGAGGGACTGCACGACGCGGGGTTCCTGGAGCGCTGCTGCTCCGGCAGCGAGGAGTTCCTCGCCTCCCTCGACGGCGCGGACGACGGCGTGGTGAAGACCCCCGAGTGGGCCGAGCCGATCACCGGTGTCCCCGCCGCGACGATCCGGGAGCTGGCCCGCCGCGCCGCCGCCGGGCGCACCATGGTCACCGTCAGCTGGTCCGTGGCGCGCACCCGCTTCGGCGAGCAGCCGCTGTGGGCGGCGGTGGCGTTCGCCTGCCTCCTGGGGCAGATCGGCCTGCCCGGCGGGGGTTTCGGGCACGGCTACGCCTCCACCGGCGGTGTCGGGCGCCGCTCCGGCCACTACCCGCTGCCCACGCTGCCGCAGTTCGCCGACCCGCTGCGCGTGCGCATCCCCGTCGCCCGCATCGCCGACGCCCTGCTGCACCCCGGTGAGCCGTACGAGGTCGACGGCCGGCACGAGGTCTACCCGCACCTGCGCCTGGTGCACTGGGCCGGCGGCAACCCGTTCCACCACCACCAGGACCTGCAGCGGCTGCGCCGCGCGTTCCGGGCCGCCGAGACCGTCGTGGTGCAGGAACCGTTCTGGACGACCACCGCCCGGCACGCCGACGTCGTGCTGGCCACCACCACCACCCTGGAGCGCGAGGACGTCGGCGCCGCCCGCTACGACGACCGCCTGATCCACATGGGCCGCGTGCACGAACCGCTGGGCGAGGCCCGCGACGACTACTCGGTCCTCGCCGGGCTCGCGCAGCGCCTCGGCGCGGGGGAGCGGTTCACCGAGGGTCGCACCGCGCGGCAGTGGGTCGAGCACCTGTACGAGGAGTGGCGCACCGGGCCCGCCGCCCGCGCGGGCCTCACCCCACCGCCGTACCGGGAGTTCCGCGAGGCGGGGGAGTTCCTCCTGCCCGACGAGCCGGAGGAGAAGGTGATGTTCGCCTCCTTCCGCGCCGACCCGCAGCGGTTCCCGCTGCGCACCCCCAGCGGCCGCATCGAGCTGCACTCGCGCACCGTGGCGGGTTTCGGCTACGACGACTGCCCCGGCCACCCCGTGCACCTGCCCACCGACGAGGCGCCCGACGAGGAGTTCCCGCTGCACCTGGTGGCGAACAACCCGGCCACCCGCCTGCACAGCCAGCTCGACCACGGCGCCCACTCCCAGGCCGGCAAGGTCGCCGGGCGCGAACCGGTGCGGGTGCACCCGGACGACGCCACCGCGCGCGGCCTGGCCGACGGGCAGGTCGTCGTGGTGCGCAGCCGGCGCGGCAGCTGCCTGGGCGGCCTGGTGGTCTCCGACGCGGTGCGCCGCGGCGTGGTGCAGATGTCCACCGGCGCCTGGTGGGACCCCGTCGCCGGCGCCGAGGCGGGCGTCACCTGCGGCTACGGCAACGTCAACGTCCTCACCCGCGACGTGGGCTCCTCCCGCCTCGCGCAGGCGTGCACGGGCCAGCACGCCGCCGTGCAGGTGAGCGCGCACACCGGGCCGGTGCCGAGGGTGACGGTGTTCGACCGGCCCGTGCTCGCCCGGCCCGCCGCGACGCCCCCCGCCTGAGCGCCGCCGGCCCCGGCCGGGCGCGCGGTCCGCCCGGCCGGGGATTCACCCGTTCGGACCACACCTGAGGCATCATGGTCGCCCATCCAGGTGCGCTCGCCGCACCGCCGAGGCGCGGAGGTGCCACAGGTGACCGAGGGCTGGCCGGACGACGGGCTGACCTCCGCGTCCGACGTCCCCTCCGTGGTCCGGCACCGCGCCGGGCCGCCGGGGGACCCGGACCGCTACGAGCTGCTCGGGGAGGCCGACGGGCCCGACGAGGCGTGGCACGTCCTGGACCACCGCGCCGCGGCCGGTGAGGCGCTGTTCACCCTCGTGGCGCTGCGACCCGCCGTCGCCGCGGACGGCCCGCAGGAGGACGCCGGGACGCCGGCCCCCGACCCGGCCGCCGTGGAACGCACGTGGCGCGAACGCGCCGAGGGGCTGACGCGCGTGCGGCACGAGCGCCTCGCCGCGGTCCTGAGCACCTTCAGCGGCCCCGCCCCGCACCCCCCGGGGCGCGTGGCGGACGCCGAGGACGGCTGGAACTACGCCGTCGTCGAGCAGGCCCCCGGCCGCTCCGTCGCCGACTGGCTGCGCGACGACCCGGGCGCGAGCGTCGAGGAGCGCTTCGCGGTGCTGGCCACCACCGCGGGGATCCTGCAGGAGCTGCACCGCGGCACCGACCACTCCCCGCCGCTCGTGCACGGCGCCGTCACGCCGCGCACCGTGCGGCTGGGCGGGTTCTTCGCCGGCGACGGGGTGCGCCTGGCCGGGGCCGGCCTCGGCGGTCTGCGCGCCGACGGGTCCCACCCCGGGGCCGGCCCCTACGCCGCCCCCGAGGTCCGGGCGGGGGGACTGCCGTCCACGGCCGGCGACGTCTTCTCCTTCGCGGCGACGGCCGTGTTCGTCCTCACCGGCCAGCCGCCCGCCACCGGCCCCGACGGCGCCCTCGACCCCGCGCTCGTGCGCCGCCAGCTCGCCGCCGCCCCGCACACCGCGACCCACCACCCGCGCATCGCCGACCTGCTCCTGCAGGGGCTGGCCGAGGACCCCCGCCAGCGTCCCGACCGGTTGCCGGGCTGGATCAACGCCGTGCGCGCCGTCGCCGTGCCCGCCCCGGCACCCGAGGGGCTGGACGCGTGGGTGGCCCCGCTCCCCGTGCCGCCGCCCGCCGCGGCACGCCCCAGCCGCGTGCGCACGCTGCCCCGCCGCCCCCTCGCGGTGGTCGTCGGCGCCCTGCTGCTGGCCACCGCCGGCACGGCCATCGCGGTCACCGCCGTCCAGCAGGGCCGCCTGGACGAGGTGCCGAACCCGGTGGCGATCGTGCAGCCGCCGCCGACCGGTGTCCTGCCCACGTCGGCGCCCGTCGCGCCCGAGCCCTCCGCGCAGCAGCCGTCGGACGAGGGGGCGGACGCGGACGTGGACCGGGAGGCGGGCGCGCCCACCGCGACGAGGCGGGCGCCGGGCCGCACGGGTGCTCCCGCGTCCACCCCGAGCGCTCCCGCCGGCCCGTCCGCGCCGTCGCCGGGAACGCCGGCGGGTGCAGCGCCCGGCGCGACGGCGGGGCCGCTCCGCCCTCCCGCGGCCACCTCGGTGCCGGTGGTGCCCGCGTCGCCGGTCGTGCCGCCGCCGGCCGCGGAGGAACCCGCCGTGCCGTCGCCGGCCAGGCCGTCACCTCCGGCCCAGCCGAGCCCGCCGGCGCCGAGCCCCCCGGCACCCGGGACGCCGCCGCCCGGGACGCCCCCGGCCACCACCGGCCCCCCGCCGGTCACCCCGCCGGTCACCCCGCCGGTCACCCCGCCGCAGGAGCCGACCCCGTCGACCTCCACGCCGACCTCGCCGTCGGTGCCCGAGGCCCCGCCCGTCACCGCGGGCGGGTTCACCCCGCGCGCCCCCGGCCCCGCGGAGCCCGGCGCGGCAGGGCCCGGCCCGGCGCGGTCCACCCCGGCGGAGGTCCCGTCGCCGTCCTGAGCGGGCCCACCGGGTCGCCGCGTCGGACCGCCGCGGTGGTGCGTCGTGTCGAGTCGCCCCGTGAGGTGCCCCGTCAGGTCGTCGCGGTGGTGCGCACCCCGCCGGGGTGCCGCGCCAGCGCGAACGCCAGCGCCGCGTACCCGCCGGCGAGCAGCACGGCCACCGCGCCCAGCCGCCCGTCCGCCGGCACCACCAGCACCGCCGCCCCGCACGCCAGGCAGTAGCTGACGTTGAACACCAGGTCGTACGCGGTGAACACCCGCCCGCGGTAGGCGTCGTCGACGCTGCGCTGCACGACCGTGTCCACCCCGATCTTCGCGCCCTGCCCACCGAGGCCGAGCGCCGCCGCGGCCGCCGCCAGGACCGCGAGGGAGGCGCCGAACCCCACCACGAGCTGCCCGGCGCCGGCCACGAGCAGGCAGCCGCCGATCCAGCCGCGCAGCCGGCCGTACCGCACACCCCACGGCGCCAGCACCGCCGCCGCAGCGGAACCCGCGGCCACCGCGCTCAGCAGCACGCCCAGCGCGGCCAGCCCGGCGGCGGGGTCCCCCTCGCCCAGGACGCGGCGGCACAGCACCACCACCGCCACCGTCGTCAGGCCGAACGACCACCGGTGCCACGCCACCAGGCCGAGGGCGCCCGCCGCGGCCCGGCGCTCGCGCAGGTGCGCCACGCCCGCCACCACGTCGCGCCCGCTGTCGCGCACCACCGCCCAGGCGTCGCGCACCGCGACGGGCCGGGCCGCCGGGTCCGGGCCCAGCACCCCGCGCGGGAAGCGCAGCGCCAGCGCGCCGGCCAGCAGGTACCCGCTCGCCGCCGCCAGCAGCGCGACCACGTCCGCGGACCCGCCCGTGCCGGCGGCGGCCGTCAGCGCCACCGTGACCGCCGCCCCCGCCCCGGCGGCGACGGTGCCCGCGCTGGGGGTCACCGAGTTCGCGACGACCAGCTGCCCGGGGTCCACCACCCGCGGCAGGGCCGCCGACAGCCCCGCCAGCAGCGCGCGGTTCACGGACAGCACGGCCAGCGCCAGCGCACCCACGAGCACGTCCCCCGCCCCGGCGGCCAGGGCGGCGGCGGCGCCCACCGCCAGCGCGGCGCGCAGCAGGTTGCCCACACCCAGCACCGAGCGGCGCGGGCGGCGGTCCAGCAGCACCCCCGCCCACGGGCCCACCACCGTGAACGGCAGCAGCAGCACCGCCGCGGCGAGCGCCACCTGCTCGGGGCTGGCCTGCCGCTCGGGGGAGAAGAAGAACAGCGACGCGAGACCGGCCTGGAAGGCGCCGTCGGCGGACTGCCCGGCCAGTCGCACCCCCAGCAGGTGGCGGTAGCGGGGGGTGCGGCCCAGCCGCGCGAGCTCTGCGAGGACCCCGGTGCGCGGCACGCCGCCACGCTACGTCGACCCCCACCGCCCCGGTGCTCCGCGGTGCCGGTGCCCCGCGGCGCCGGTGCCCCGCGGCGCCGGTGCCCCGCGGTGCCGGTGGGCCGGGGCGGTGGTGGAGGTCTCGTGCACACCCGGCGCGGGTGCACCGCGTGGCGGGCGGTGCACCGGGCGGCGCGCATACTGGGACGGCCGGTGGGTGGGGGCCCGGGTGCGCCCGGCCCCGCTGAAGATCCGGCCGGCGACTGCCGATGCACCGGCAGCGCACCCGCGCCGCGACGCGAGCCCGGCTCGCACCGCGCACCGACGCCCGGAGGACCAGACCGCAGTGGCTGCACGCCGTCCCCACCCCGCCCCGTCGTCCCGCCGTCCGCAGCAGCCGGTCCGGCGGGGAGCCACCCGTCCCCCCGCGCGCCGTCGCCGGGGCCGCCGCGTCCTGGCGTGGCTCGGCGGACTGTTCGCCGTCGGCGTGGTGCTGGGCCTGGCCGGCTTCGCCACCGCGTACGCGCTGGTGGACGTGCCGGACCCCAACGAGCTCGCCGACGCGCAGACCAGCACCGTCTACTACTCCGACGGCACCACCCCCATCGGCACCTTCTCCGAGGTCAACCGGCAGGACGTGGACATCGAGCAGGTGCCGGAGGTCGTGCAGCACGCCGTCCTGGCCGCCGAGGACCGCTCCTTCTACGAGAACCGGGGCGTCTCGCCCAGCGGCATCGCCCGCGCGCTGTGGAGCAACATCAGCGACGGCACCCAGCAGGGCGGCTCGACCATCACCCAGCAGTACGTGAAGAACTACTACCTGTCCTCCGAGCAGACGTACACGCGCAAGCTCAAGGAGTTCTTCATCGCGCTGAAGATCGACCAGCAGCAGTCGAAGGCGGAGACGCTCGAGGACTACCTCAACACCGTCTACTTCGGCCGCGGCGCCTACGGCATCCAGGCCGCCGCGCAGGAGTACTTCGGCGTCGACGTGGAGCAGCTGAACGCCTCCCAGGGCGCGCTGCTGGCCGCCGTGCTGAAGGCACCGCGCAACTACGACCCCCGCAACGACGCCGAGGCCGCCGCCCAGCGCGTCGACTACGTCCTCGACGGCATGGTCGAGGAGGGCTGGCTGAGCGCCGAGGAGCGCGCGCAGGCGGGGCTGCCGGAGACGGTCGAGGACACCGACGACAACGAGCTCGCCGGGCCCGAGGGCTACCTGCTGGACACCGTCAAGCGGGAGCTGACCAGCAGCACCGTCGGCCTCACCGAGGAGGAGGTCGAGCGCGGCGGCCTGAGCATCGTCACCACCTTCGACGCGCAGGCGCAGGCCGCGGCCGTCGAGGCCGTGCAGGACCGGCTGCCGGAGGACCTGCCCGAGGGCTTCCACGTGGCGCTGTCCGCGATCGACCCCGCCACCGGCGGCGTGGTCGCCATGTACGGCGGGGCGGACTACCTCGAGCGCCAGCGCAACGCCGTCACCCAGGACACCGCCCAGGCCGGTTCCACCTTCAAGCCGTTCACCCTGGTGGCGGCCCTGGAGGAGGGGACCTCGCTGCGCACCACCCTCAGCGGCGCCAGCCCCATGACCGTGGACGGCTGGACGGTGAAGAACTTCGGTGGTTCCTCCTACGGGCGCATCAACCTGCTCACCGCCACCGCGAACTCGGTGAACACCGTGTACGCGCAGCTGAACGAGGAGGTCGGCCCCGAGGCCACCCGGGACGTCGCGATCCGCGCCGGGTACCCGCAGGACACCGCGGGCCTGGCCGACGAGGACACCACCATCTCCAACGTGCTCGGCACCGCCTCCCCGCACCCCATCGACGTCACGCAGGCCTACGCCACCTTCGCCGCGCAGGGCGTGCGCACCGACTGGCACACCATCGTCAGCGTCACCGACGCCGACGGCACCCGCACCTACACCGCCTCCCCGGCGCAGGAGCGCGTCTTCTCCGAGGACGTCATCGCCGACGCCACGTACGCCATGCAGCAGGTCGTGCAGCAGGGCAGCGGCCGCTACGCGCGCAACCTCGGCCGCCCCGCGGCCGGCAAGACCGGCACCTCCTCCAGCAACAAGTCCGCCTGGTTCGCCGGCTACACCCCGCAGCTGGCGGCGTCCGTGGCGCTGTACCAGTCCGGCCCGGACGGCGAGGCGCAGTCGCTGGACCTGGGCGGCGGCGAGGTCACCGGCGGCTCGTACCCGGTGCGGATCTGGACCGACTTCATGGAGGACGCGCTGGAGGGCACCGAGGAGCTGGACTTCCCCGAGCCCGCCTACGTGGGCTCCTCCCGCGGGCCGTCCTCGTCGTCCTCGCGCGAGTCGTCCTCGTCCTCCTCGACGTCGACCCGCACCTCCACCCCCACGGCGACGGCCACGGAGTCGGCGACGAGCACGGCCACCGCCTCGCCCACCGACGGCGACTCGCCCACGTCCAGCCCGAGCGCCACCTCGTCGGCCACCGCGACCTCCCGCCCGAGCGGCACGGCCACCGCCACCTCCCGCCCGAGCGCCTCCGCCCGCCCCACCGCGACCGCCACCGGCGGCGGCGAGGACGAGGAGGAGGCCGCGAGCACCGGCACGGCGGAGGTGGAGGCGGAGCGCACCGCCCGCAGCGCGGCACCGAGCGCCGCCGGCGCCGACGGGTAGGTCAAGCTGCTGCCGTGAGCACCGGCACCCCCCCGCCCCCGCCCGCGTCCCCGCAGCCGACCACCCCGCAGCCGACCACCCCGCAGCCGACCACCCCGCTGCCGCCCACCGCGGCCGACCCCGTGCTGCGCGGGGCCAGCGAGGTGCTCGGCGGCCCCGCCGGCCGCCGCCTCACCGGCCGGGTGCCGTGGTGGGCGCAGCCGCTGCCGGTGCTCCTGGCGCTGACGTCGGTGCTGGTGGCGCTGGGTGCGCTCACCAAGCACCGCTGCCGCGCGCTGGGCTGGAGCGCCCCGGACCAGTTCACGCACGCCTGCTACTCCGACCTGCCCGTGGTCTACACCTCCTCCGGCCTGGCGGCGGGGCTCGGCCCCTACGCGGACGGGGTGTCCCTGGGGCAGCCGCCGCTCACCGCGGCGCTCGCCTGGCTGGTGGGCCTGTTCGCCCCCGACGGCACCGGTGCCGACGCCCAGCGCGGCTACTTCGACGCCGCCGCCGTGGTCGTGCTCCTGGCCGCGCTCGTCACCGTCGCCGCCGCGGCCGTCGCCGCCGGGGCCCGCCGGCGCTGGGACGCGCTCCTGCTGGCGCTGAGCCCGCTGCTGGTGCTGAGCGCGCTGGTCTCCTTCGACCTGGTGGGCGTGGCCCTGGCCACCGCCGGCCTGGCCGCGTGGGCGCGGCGGCGCCCGGTGACCGCCGGCCTGCTCCTGGGCCTGGCCGTCGCGGCCCGCACCTACCCGCTGCTGCTGCTCCTGGCGATCGCCCTCGTCGCCCTGCGCGCCGGCCGCCGCCGGGCGGCGCTGACGACGCTCGCCGTCGCGCTCGCCGCGTGGGCGGCGGTGAACGTCCCCGTCGCGCTGGCCGCCCCCGACGCCTGGAGCGCGCACCTGCGCGACTGGTTCGGCCGCGCCGCCGGGTACGGCTCGCCGTGGCTGCTGCCGCAGCTGGTGGAGCGCGCCGGCGGCGACGCGGACGCGACCGGTCTGCCGCCCGGCGCGGTGACCGCCCTGACGGTGTGCACCTGGGTCGCGTGGGTGCTGCTGGTGGCCCTGCTGGTGCTGTGGGCGCCGCGCCGCCCGCGCCTGCCGCAGGTGGCGTTCCTGCTGGTGGCGGGCGTGTGCCTGCTCGGCCCGGCGTTCCCCGTGCAGGCGTCGCTGTGGCTGGCGCCGCTGGCGGCGCTGGCCGTGCCGCGCTGGCGCGAGCACCTGCTGTGGTGGGCGGCGGAGGCGGCGTCCTTCGGTGCCGTGTGGTTGTTCATCGCCGGGCAGTCCACGCCCGAGCGGGCGCTGCCGCCGCAGTTCTACGCCCTGTTCCTGCTGCTGCGCCTGGCCGCGCTGGCGTGGCTGGTCGTCGTGGTGGTGCGCGACGTGCGCTCGCCGTGGCGCGACCCGGTGCGGGGCGAGGGGCTGGACGACCCGGCCGGCGGGGACGTGGACGGGCGGGCGGACGCGCTGGTGGTGCGGGTGGCCTGACCCGCGGGGCGGGGGTCGCCGCGGTGTCCCCAGGAGCGGCCGGGCGCCGGCCGGCCGGGTCCGCTGTGGACGGGGCGGGCGCCGCCCGGGCCGTGCGGCACGGTGGGTGCCGAGGGGCCGGTAGACTGCTGCGGTTCCGTGCCCGTCCAGGGCGCGGTCGACGCACCGAGACCCTCCTGCCACGGAGAGACCGTGGCCGCCTGAGACCGAAGGAGGTGGGGAATGAGCGCGCGTCAGTACGAGCTCATGGTGATCCTCGACGCGGAGCTGGAGGAGCGCACGGTCGGCCCGTCGCTCGACCGGTTCCTCAACGTGGTCCGCCAGGGCGGTGGCGAGGTCGGCAAGGTCGACATCTGGGGCCGCCGTCGCCTGGCCTACGACATCAAGAAGAAGTCCGAGGGCATCTACGCCGTCGTCGAGCTGAACACCACGCCCGCCGTGGCGCAGGAGCTGGACCGCCAGCTGAACCTCAACGAGGCGGTGCTGCGGACGAAGCTGCTCCGCGCCGAGGCCGCCTGATGGCGGGCGAGACCGTCATCACGCTGGTCGGGAACCTGACCAACGACCCGGAGCTGCGCTTCACCCCCTCGGGTGCGGCCGTGGCCTCCTTCACCGTCGCCTCCACCCCCCGCACGTTCGACCGCCAGTCGAACGAGTGGAAGGACGGCGAGACGCTGTTCATGCGTTGCTCGGTGTGGCGCGAGGCGGCGGAGAACGTCGCCGAGTCCCTCACCCGCGGCACGCGCGTGGTCGTCACCGGCCGCCTGCAGTCGCGCACCTTCGACACGAAGGAGGGCGAGAAGCGCACCGTCATCGAGATGCAGGTCGACGAGGTCGGCCCCTCGCTGCGCTACGCCACCGCGAAGGTCACCAAGGCCTCGCGCGGCGGCGGCGGCGGTGGGTTCGGCGGCGGAGGCGGCTTCGGCGGTGGCAACTCCGGCGGTGGCAACCCCGGCGGCAACTCCGGTGGCGGCGGCTGGGGCGCGAGCTCCGGCGGCGGCCAGCAGCAGCAGGACGACCCCTGGGCCACCGGCCCCTCGCAGGGGTCCGGCGGCGGCTGGGGCGGTTCGTCCAACGACGACCCGCCGTTCTGACGGACGAGCCCCCGCAGCACTCCAGGCCCCGCGCGGCCTGACCCTCGGTGCGCCGCGGCACCCGCCGCGGCCCACCGAGCACCACGAACGACGTCATCCCGGGGCAGCACCCCGGGCTCTCACGAGAGGGGAGCACCACGATGGCCAAGGTGCCCGTGCGCAAGCCCAAGAAGAAGCAGAACCCGCTCAAGGCGGCCAAGATCGAGGCCGTCGACTACAAGGACACCGCGCTGCTGCGCAAGTTCATCTCCGACCGCGGCAAGATCCGCGCGCGCCGGGTGACGGGCGTGTCCGTCCAGGAGCAGCGTCAGATCGCCAAGGCGATCAAGAACGCTCGCGAGATGGCGCTGCTGCCCTACAGCAGCTCCGCGCGCTGAGGAGGAGGGACGAGATGAAGCTCATCCTCACCCACGAGGTGACCGGCCTCGGCACGCCCGGCGACGTCGTGGAGGTCAAGGACGGCTACGGCCGCAACTACCTCCTGCCGCGCAACCTGGCCACCCCGTGGACCAAGGGCGGCGAGAAGCAGGTCGAGGCGATCCGCAAGGCCCGCAAGACCCGCGAGATCGCCAGCCTCGACGACGCCAAGGCCGTCAAGCAGTCGATCGAGTCGCGCACCGTGGCGTACGCCGCGCGTGCCGGCCAGGGCGGGCGCCTGTTCGGCGCCGTCACCCCGGCGGACGTGGCGCTGGCCGTGACCGCCGCCGGTGGCCCGGCGATCGACAAGCGCAAGGTCGAGCTGCCCCAGCCGATCCGCACCGTCGGCGTGCACAAGGCGCTCGTGCGCCTGCACCCCGACGTCTCGGCGACCGTCACCATCGACGTCGTCGCAGCCCAGGGCTGAGCGGCTCACCACCGCACCCCGTGAGGGGCCGGTCGCGCACCGCGCGGCCGGCCCCTCGCGCGTCCACGGGCCCTGCTCCGAACGGGTGCCCACCGCTGCAGGCGGCCGCCGCGGGCGCCGATGCCACCGCGTGCGCACCACCGACCTGGCGACCCTGTCCCTGCGGGCCCACTGCGTGCTCACCCCGGCGCTCGTCGTCGCGTGGGCCGTCCTGCCGGACGGGCTCGCGCGCTCCGCCGTGTACGCCCTCGCCGGGCTCGCCTGCGCCGCGCTCGTGGCCCTCGGCACCCGCCTGCGCCGCCCCCGCAACCCCACCGGGTGGTGGCTCGTCGCCGCCGGCGTGGCCGCGTGGGCGCTCGGCGACCTCGTGTACTCCTACCTGGAGCTCGTGGTGGGCGTCGAGCCGTTCCCCTCGGTGGCCGACGCCCTCTACCTCGCCGCCTACCCCCTGCTGGCGCTGGGGCTGTGGTCGTTCGTGCGCTCGCGCACCGGCCGCGGCGACCGCGAGGGCGTCATCGACACCGCCATCATCACCATCGGGTTCGTGCTGCTGAGCTGGATCTTCCTCATGCAGCCCACCCTGGCCGACGGCAGCGCCTCCGTGCCCACGCGCGTGCTGGCCGCCCTGTACCCCGTCGGCGACGTGCTGCTGCTCGCGCTGCTGGTGCGCCTGCTCACCTCCAGCGGCGCCCGCACCGCCTCCTTCCGCCTCCTCGGCGCCGGCATCCTGATCATGCTCTTCAGCGACAGCGCCTACCAGGTGCAGAGCCTCGACGGCGTCTACTCGCCGGTCCTCGACGTCGGCTGGCTCGCCTCGTACGCGTGCATCGCCGCCGCCGCCCTGCACCCCTCGATGCGGCGGCTGACGGAGGTGCAGCCCACCACCGGCGTGGAGTTCAGCCGGGGCCGGCTGCTGGCGCTGATGCTCGCCAGCCTCCTCTCGCCCGGCACGATGCTGCTGCAGCTCGCCCTGGGCCTGTCCCCGGAGCCGTGGGCGGTCGGCCTCAGCTCCGTGGTCCTCTTCGTCCTCGTCGTGCTGCGCATGTCCGGGCTGCTCACCCGCGTGCAGCAGCAGTCCGAGCAGCTGGCCGCGCTGGCCCGCACCGACGCCCTCACCGGCCTGCCCAACCGCCGCAGCGGTGACGCCGAGCTGCACCGACTGCAGCAGGCCGCGCTCGCCGGCGGCCAGCCGCTGTCGGTGGCGCTGCTCGACCTGGACCGCTTCAAGAGCTTCAACGACACCTTCGGCCACCCGGCGGGGGACCGGTTGCTGTCGGAGGCGGCGGCCGCCTGGACCGGCGGGCTGGCCGGCACCGGCGGTGTCCTGGCCCGCTGGGGCGGGGAGGAGTTCCTCGTGCTGCTGCCGGAGCACGACCTGGACGCCGCCGCCGCCGCGGTGGGCCGGCTGCGACCGTGCACCCCGCTGGGGCAGACGTTCTCCGCCGGTGTCGCCGAGTGGGACCGCGCCGAGCCCCTCGCCGCCCTCGTCGCCCGGGTCGACGAGGCGCTGTACGAGGCCAAGCACGCCGGCCGCGACCGGGTCGTGCCGGCCGGCCGGGCAGCGGCGGTTCCCCCCGCGCCGGCTCCCGCGCCGGTCCCCGCGCCCGCCGCCCAGCCGGTGCCGCCGCCCGCGCAGCCCGTCGGCTGACCGGGCGGCGGGCACCGGCTCAGCCGGCGCCGGTGACCACCCAGGCGCCGGAGCGCTCCCGCCGCACCAGCGTCAGCAGCCGGGCCGCGGAGTAGGCGCCCGCGAAGGACACCCACAGCCACACCAGCCCCGCGCGGCCCGGCGGCGCCACGGCCAGCACCAGCAGCGCCAGCGGCGCGTACGCCGCCAGGGTCACCACCCCGGCGCGCGCCAGGTACCGCCCGTCACCGGCACCGATGAGCACCCCGTCCAGCACGAACACCCAGCCGGCCACCGGCAGGCT
>NZ_JBBBEM010000066.1:0-14162 GCF_037154035.1 Kineococcus sp. G2
GCGTCAGCAGCCGGGCCGCGGAGTAGGCGCCCGCGAAGGACACCCACAGCCACACCAGCCCCGCGCGGCCCGGCGGCGCCACGGCCAGCACCAGCAGCGCCAGCGGCGCGTACGCCGCCAGGGTCACCACCCCGGCGCGCGCCAGGTACCGCCCGTCACCGGCACCGATGAGCACCCCGTCCAGCACGAACACCCAGCCGGCCACCGGCAGGCTCAGGCCGACGACCACCAGGGCGGCGGCCAGGTCGCCGCGCACCTGCGCCGTGGGGGCGAACAGGCCCGCCACCGGCCACGAGGTCGCCGCCACGAGCACCCCGAGGACGGCGCCGACGGCCACCCCCCACTGCGAGGTGCGGCGCACCGTGGCGCGCACCCCGGCGACGTCGCCGGAGCCCAGGTCCCGGCCGACGAGGGCCTGCGCGGCGATGGCGAGGGCGTCCAGCGCGAGGGCGGTGGTCGTCCACACCGTCATCGCCACCTGGTGGGCGGCCAGGCCCGAGTCGCCCTGGGCGGCGGCCACGTA
Source organism: Kineococcus sp. G2 (assembly GCF_037154035.1). Classification (NCBI taxonomy): domain Bacteria; kingdom Bacillati; phylum Actinomycetota; class Actinomycetes; order Kineosporiales; family Kineosporiaceae; genus Kineococcus; species Kineococcus sp. G2. Next base: position 524 of record NZ_JBBBEM010000066.1, read on the forward strand.
CGTCGTCAGCAGCAGCGCGACGCGCAGCGTGAGGGTGCGCACGAGCAGCGGCACGCCGTCGCGGGCGCTGCGCAGCACGCCGAGGCCGTGCGGGCGCACCCGCGCGCCCGCGCGCCGCACCCCGCGCACCACCACGCCCGCCAGCACCGCGGCCATGAGGACCTGCGTGGCGGCGGTGCCGGCGGCGGACCCGGCGATGCCCCACCCGGCGCCGTGCACGAGCAGCAGGTTCAGGGCGACGTTGAGGCCGGCGCCGGAGGCGGCGACGGCCAGCGGCGTGCGCGTGTCCTGCAGGCCGCGCAGCACGCCGGTCGCGGCGAGCACGACGAGCATCCCGGGCAGCCCCCACAGGCTGGTGCGCAGGTACGTCAGCGCGTACGGGCGGGCCGCGGCGGAGACGCCCAGGGCGTCCACCAGCGGACCGGCGGCGGCGTGCGCGAGGACGGCGGCGACGGTGCCCAGGCCCAGCGCCAGCCACACCCCGTCCACGCCGGCGGCGAGGGCCCCGCGCGCGTCCCCGGCCCCCAGGCGGCGGGCGACGGACGCGGTGGTGCCGTAGGCGAGGAAGACGAAGAGGCTGACGGCGGCGCTGAGCACCGCCCCGGCCACCCCCAGGCCCGCCAGCGGCAGCGTGCCCAGGCTCGCCACGATCGCCGAGTCGGCCAGCAGGAACAGCGGCTCGGCCACCAGGGCGCCCAGCGCGGGCACGGCCAACCGGGCGATGTCGGCGTCGCGCGGCCCCGCCTTGAGCCGGCGCACGGAACCGTTACCGGACCGCAACCCCACCGTCGGCCTCCCGTCGTCCCGGTGGATTTCCCCTCCACAGCGGGTGGACGGCATCGTCGCAGGTCAGAGGCGGTGCGACGACGGCGGGGGGTGCGGATCCGTCAGTTGTCCCCAGGGTTGTCCACCCCCTGTGCACCACCACCCCCAGTTCGTCCACAGGTTGTCAACCGGCCTGTGCACAGGCGTGTTTGACCGCTGCTCCCCGGGTGCGCCACTGTGCCGGGACCGTGGTGTCGGACCCTGCCGGTAGACCTCGGTCGACAGCGGTGGCAGTACCGGTGGACGGCCGTCCCCGGGTGGCGGGGAAGAGGGGCGCAGCAGCGTGACGACGTTCGACGACGCGCCGGCCCGGTCCGGGGGCTCCAAGGGTCCCCGGCGACGGGGCGACGGCGGCGACCGCGGGCCCGAGGTGGGCAGCGAGGCGTTCGAGCGGATGCCCCCGCAGGACATCGCCGCCGAGCAGGGCGTGCTCGGCGGGATGATGCTCTCCAAGGACGCCATCGCCGACGTGGTGGAGGTCCTCAAGGGCGTCGACTTCTACCGCCCCGCCCACGAGCTGATCTACGAGTCGATCCTCGACCTCTACTCGCGCGGCGAGCCCGCCGACCCGGTCACCGTCTCCGCGGAGCTCACCAACCGCGGCGAGCTCGCCCGCGTCGGCGGCACCCCGTACCTGCACGACCTCATCTCCACCGTCCCCACCGCCGCCAACGCCGGCTTCTACGCCCGCATCGTGCGCGAGCGCGCCGTGCTGCGCCGCCTCGTGGAGGCCGGCACCCGCATCGTGCAGATGGGCTACGGCGCCGACGGCATGGACGTCGACGCCATCGTCAACTCCGCCCAGGCCGAGGTGTACGCGGTCACCGAGAAGCGGGTGAAGGAGGACTACGCCGTCCTCGGCGACGTCATCGAGGGCGCCATCGACGAGATCGAGGCCAGCTCCCACCGCGGCGAGGGCATGGTGGGCGTGCCCACCGGCTTCGCCGACCTCGACGGCCTGACCAACGGCCTGCACCCCGGCCAGATGATCGTCATCGCGGCCAGGCCGGCCGTGGGCAAGGCCCTGGCGCTGGACACGCCCCTGCCCACCCCCACCGGGTGGACCACCATGGGCGAGGTGCGGGTCGGCGACGAGCTGCTCGGTGCCGACGGCCGCCCCACCCGCGTCGTCGCGGCGACCGACGTGATGCTCGACCGGCCCTGCTACGAGGTGCGCTTCTCCGACGGCAGCACCGTCCTCGCCGACGCGCAGCACCAGTGGGCCACGAGCACCGTCGAGGAGCCGGTGGCGGTGCGCACCACCGCCGAGCTGGCCGCCGACCTGCGCCGCGGTCTCGCGCACCGCGTCGAGACCTGCGCCCCCCTGGACCTGCCGGAGGCGGACCTGCCCGAGGCGCCGTACCTGCTGGGAGCCCGCCTGTCCGGGTGGACCGGCGCCACCAGCGGCCCGGACGCCCCCGCACCGGAGCTCGTCGTGCAGCTGGAGGCGGAGGGCGCCACGGGCGCCGTGCAGGGGCCGGCCGGTGCCGTCCCGCCCGCGTACCTGCGCGCCTCCCTCGCCCAGCGCCGCGCCCTCCTGGCGGGCCTGCTGGACGCCGCCGGCACGGTCACGCCGTCCGGCCGCGTGGAGTGGAGCACCGCCGAGCCCGACGTCGCGGCGGGCGTCCTGGAGCTCCTGCACTCCCTGGGGCACCGGGTCTCCCAGCGCCACGACGCAGGCCTGTCCACGTTCGCCTTCACCCCCACCGGAGGCGTCTTCCGCCTCGAGGAGCAGCGCCTCCAGCTCAAGGAGGCGCTCGCCGGGCGCTCGGCGAGCGTCCCCGTGCGCTGGGTCGTCGACGTCGCACCGGTCGCGTCGGTGCCGGTGCGCTGCGTGGAGGTGTCGAACGACGACCACCTGTACCTGGCGGGCCCGTCGATGGTCCCCACGCACAACTCCACGCTGGGTCTGGACATCGCCCGCGCCGCCTCCATCAAGCACGGCCTGGCGTCGGTGATCTTCTCGCTGGAGATGGGCCGCAACGAGATCTCCATGCGCCTGCTGTCCGCGGAGGCGCGCATCCCCCTGCAGAACATGCGCAAGGGCACGATGCGCGAGGAGGACTGGACGAAGCTGGCCCGCACCATGGGCTCGATCTCCGAGGCGCCGCTGTACATCGACGACTCGCCGAACATGTCGCTGATGGAGATCCGCTCGAAGTGCCGGCGGCTGAAGCAGCGCGCCGACCTCAAGCTCGTCATCGTCGACTACCTGCAGCTGATGACGTCGGGCAAGCGGGTGGAGAGCCGCCAGCAGGAGGTCTCGGAGTTCTCCCGCGCCCTGAAGCTGCTGGCGAAGGAGCTCGAGGTCCCCGTCATCGCGCTGTCGCAGCTGAACCGCGGCCCCGAGCAGCGCACCGACAAGAAGCCGCAGATGAGCGACCTGCGCGAGTCCGGCTGCCTCACCGCCGACACGCGCGTCCTGCGCGCGGACACCGGCGCGGAGACGAGCCTGGAGGAGCTGTTCGCTCTCCGGGCCCGCGACGTGCCGGTGTGGGCGCTGGACGACTCGCTGCGCTACGTGCGCCGCCACCTCACCCACGTGTTCCCCACCGGGGTGAAGCCGGTCTTCCGCCTGCGCCTCGCCTCCGGCAAGGAGGTGCGGGCGACCGCGAACCACCCGTTCCTCACCTACGACGGGTGGAGGCCGCTGGGTGAGCTGAGCGCCGGGGACCGCCTCGCGGTGCCGCGCCACGTGCCTGGGCCCGAGCGGGTGGCCAGCTGGGAGGACGACCGCGTCCTGCTGCTCGCGCACCTGATCGGCGACGGCTCGTTCGTGCGTCGTCAGCCGTTGCGCTACGCCAGCGTCGACGAGGCCAACCTCGCCGCCGTCACCGAGGCAGCCGCCTCGGCGTTCGGCATCACGGCCGTGCGCGACGAGTACGCGGCTGCGCGGTGCACCACGCTGCGCCTGCCCGCTCCGTACCGCCTCACCCACGGGAAGCGGAACCCGATCGCCGAGTGGCTGGACGACCTCGGGCTCTTCGGCCTGCGCAGCTACGAGAAGTTCGTCCCCGTGGAGCTCTTCCACTTGCCGAAGCGGCAGGTGGCCCTCTTCCTGCGACACATCTGGGCCACGGACGGTTCGGTCACCGTTCACGCCGGCGGGCGTGGTGGGCGCATCTACTACGCCTCCACGAGTCGTCGACTCGTGGAGGACCTGTCCCGGCTGCTGCTGCGCTTCGGCATCTCCACAAGAGTGCGGCAGGCGACGCCGAAGGGCTCGTACCGCTCGGGTTGGACGCTCGACGTATCGGGTGCGGACGACCAGCGCCGTTTTCTGCAGGAGATCGGAGTCCACGGAGCCCGCGGCGCCTCCGCCGAGCGCCTGCTCGACGTGGTGCGCGACCTCAGCGGCAATCCGAACGTGGACACGGTGCCCCGGCAGGTGTGGGATGACGTGCGCCGCGCTCTCGTGGAGAAGGGGATGACGCACCGTGAGTTCGCGGCAGCGATGGGCACGCAGTTCTGTGGCAGCACGATGTGGAAGCACGCGCCGTCGCGCGCCCGTCTTGCCCGCGTCGCGGAGGTGCTCGGCGACGCGGACCTGGAGGTCATGGCCGTCAACGACGTGCTGTGGGACGAGGTCGTCGCCGTCGAACCCGACGGGGAGGAGCAGGTGTTCGACGCGACCATCGCCGGCGGGCACAACTTCGTCGCGAACGGGATCGCCGTCCACAACTCCATCGAGCAGGACGCCGACATGGTGATCCTCCTGCACCGCGAGGACATGTACGAGAAGGAGTCCCCGCGCGCCGGCGAGGCGGACTTCATCGTCGCCAAGCACCGCAACGGCCCCACCGACACCATCACCGTCGCCTTCCAGGGCCACTACTCGCGCTTCGTGGACATGGCGACCTGACGGGAGGGACCCGCGTGGACGGCGAGGGGGACGACGGCACCGACAGCGGCGAGGCGGTCTGCTGGCTGCACCTGGTGTGCCCGGGGTGCGGGGCGGTGCGGGAGGTCCCCGGTGACGCGGCGTGCCCCGCGTGCGGGGCGCCACCGCCACCGGGAGACTGATCACCCGTCAGCACGCACCCCCGGGAGGACACCGTGGTCGACCTGCGACACGCCACCGACGAGCACCTGAGCACCGCGCGCACCTCCGCGCACGGCCGCAGCGCACACCTGCTCGTGCACGACGGGCACCTGCGCCAGACCCTCATCGCCCTGCGCGCCGGTGAGGGCCTCTCCGAGCACAACCCCCCGCAGGCGGCGACCCTGCAGGTCTTCGTGGGCCGGGTGCGCATCACCGCCGGTGAGGACGAGGCCGAGGTCGGCGCCGGTGAACTGGTCGAGCTGGTCCACCAGCGCCACTCCGTCTCCGCCCTGGAGGACTCCGTGTTCCTGCTGACCACGGTGACCGGCCTGCCGGACGGCGACCCCACCGTCTGAGGGACCCCGGGGCGGGTCGCCCCTCAGGCCGGCCGGCGCACCACCAGCGCCGTCGTCTCGAGCTCCGCGTCGGCGACCGCACGAGCCTCCAGGCCCGCCGCGGCCGCCGCCGCCAGCGCCGCATCCACCTGCCGGTCGGCGACCTCCGACAGCAGCGACCCGCCCGGCCGCAACCACGCCGCCGTTCCCGCCAGCACCCGCCGCAGCACCCCCAGCCCGTCCACCCCGCCGTCCAGGGCGGTGCGCGCCTCGTGCTCGCGCGCCTCCGGCGGCAGCAGCGCCACCTCACCGCTCGGCACGTACGGCACGTTCGCCACCACCACGTCGACAGCGCCGCGCAGCGCGGCCGGCAGCGCGTCGAACAGGTCGCCGCGGTGCACGTGGGCGCCGGGCAGGTTCACCCGCGCGCACCGCACCGCTGCCGCGTCCACGTCGGCGGCGTGCACCACCAGCCCCGGCAGGCGCGCGGCCAGCGCCGCCGCCAGGGCACCCGTGCCGCAGCACAGGTCCACCAGCGTCGACCTCGGCGCCAGCAGGGGAGCCGCCAGGTCCACGAGGAGGCCGGAGCGGTGCCGGGGCACGAACACGCCCGGCTCCACGCGCAGCCGCAACCCGCGGAACCCCGCCCACCCCACCACCTGCTCCAGCGGTTCCCCGCCCGCCCGGCGAGCGGCGAGGGCGTCCAGGTGGGCGGGGGAGGACGCCGCTTCCCGCAGGAGCGTCGCCTCCCGCTCCGCGAACACGCACCCGGCGGCGCGCAGCCGGCTCACCAGCGCGTCGGCGGTCACGGCTCAGGGACGGGCGAGGAACGCGCGCAGGCCCTCCACGACGACGCGGTGGTCCTCCGCCTCCGGCAGCCCGGACACCGCGACCGCCCCCACGCAGCCGACGCCGCGCACCAGCACCGGGAACGCGCCGCCGTGCGCGGCGTAGCGGCCGGTGTCCAGGCGCGAGTCGGTGTCGAAGTGGCCGCCGGCGGCGCGGAACCGGGTGCCCACCAGGTACGAGGAGCGCCCGTACAGGTCCACCACGGCCATCTTGCGGTCCAGCCACACGTCGTTGTCGGCGGACGAACCGGGCAGGCCGACGTGGAAGAGGCGCTGACCGTTGCGCCGCACCGCGATCGCCACCGGCAGGTCGAGGGACACGGCGCGCTCGGCGAGCAGGGTGCCCAGCCGCCACGCGGTGAGGTTGTCGAAGGCGTCGAAGACGAGTTCGGCCTCCTGCGCCTCCAGCTCGGCGAGCAGGGCGGCGTGGTCGTCGGTCATCGGGTCTCCTCCGTGGGGTGGGCTGGGCGGCGGGCGGCGAGGACGGCCGCGCCGGCGAGGACGACGAGGCCGCGCCGCACGTGGTGGGCACGTTCCCAGCGCGCCCGGCCCTCCCGCCAGCCGGGGACCTCCTCGCCGGGCGTCCACGTGCGCAGCTGCCGGTTGAACGGCACGTGCACGCGCACGGTGAGCGCGACCGCCCCCGCCACGGCCGCCACCGACACCGCCCGCCAGGCTGCGGCGGCCGGGGCGCGACGGACCAGGCTCCCCGCGGCGAGGAGCCCGGACCCCGTCGACGCCACCGACAGCGCGGGAGCCAGGCGGCGCATCACGGCGTCGGCGCGCTGCTGGTGCGGCACGTACTGCGCGAAGCCCGCCGTGCGGCGGTGCCGCCCGGCCGGGTCGGGCACGATCGCCGCCGCGAGGACGGCGGTGAGGACGTCGTGGGCACGGACCGGCGGGGAGGTCACGGGGTGATCCTGCCGGAACGGTGCTCCCCGCGGGCCGGGCCGGGCGGACCGGGTTCCTCGGGGTCGCGCGTGGGCGTGCGTCGCCGCCGTCGAGCTGCGCTGCCACTTCGCGATCCCGTCGATCTGCGGATGGTCGCCGACCACGCCCAGGCCTGCGACGAAGGCAGCACCGTCTGCGGAGTCAAGCCTCAGGAGGTGCCGTCTTGCCGTAGACGCACACGTCGTGACGGCCCTGCAGCGCCGGCTGAGCTGAGCGCAGAACACCCTCCAGCTCGAAGCCCAGCCGCTCGGCCACCGCACGGCTGCGCTGGTTGCCCACCGCAGCCCGGATCTCCACCCGCGCCACACCCCGCTGCTCGACGAGGTGCTGCACGAACGCGCCCACCGCCCGGGTCACCAGCCCCCGCCCCTGGTGGCCCGCATCGATCCAGTAGCCGATCTCAGCGGTGCCGAAGTGCCGAAGTGCCGAACTGCGGACATGCCCTGATGATCAGCCACCACTAGCTGACCACCGCGTGCAGGTGCGCTGCGGCCTCCAGCAAGGCCCGGGAGCGTTCAGTGACGGTGCGGGCACGGGTGAGCAGCGCCTCGCTCATCACCCCGTCGCCACCACCGTGCTGCAGCTGCGGCATCACCTCACGCAGCGCCTGAACGCGGTAGCCGCTCATGCGCAGCTGCTGCACCAGGCGCGCATCACGCACCTGCAGCGGGTCGTAGCGGCGATGCCCACGACCATCACGCCCCGGCACCACCAAGCCGACTGCTTCCCAGTGCCGCAGCGTGGAGGCGCGAAGGCCCAGCGCACCAGCCAGCTCGGAAACGCTCATCGCATCAGCGGGGTGCACCTCACCCACCGCCTCCGCAGCGACCGCAGCCGCGACCCTGGTGGCCGCGGCGAGCAGCCGGCGCTCAGCATCCAGACCGGCGTGGATCGCATCCAGCGTGCTCAGCACCTGCTGCAGCGGCCAGCTGTGCACACCGCGCATGACGTTGCCCGCCTCCAGCGGCCCGATCGCCACCGCCAACGCACGGTAGGCCAGGGCCGAGCGCAGGTGCCGCTCACCGTAGGTGCGGTATCCCGACTGGCTGCGCTGCGCGGCCGGCAGCACGCCGGTGCGCTCCAGCTTGCGCACCTGCTGCACCGAGCAGCCCACCCGGTGGGCCACCTCACCGGTGCGCACGATGCCCCGTGCAGGGTTGGTCACCGACTGCACGCTGCCCGAGCCGGACAACCCTGCACATGCACGTGAACGTAACAGTGGAAGGCATGGACGAGGTCATGAACGAGGACGAGGTCATCGACCACGTGTGCTCCCTGCCCCACGTCGTCGCCTGGCGACCCGGCGCCGGCGATGACGCCCCACCGATCGCCTGGGGCGACAGCTTCTTCTACTACTCACCCGACGGGCTGCTGCCCAGCACCGGTCAGCCGTTCGCCACCATCACCACCAAGGACTACCCAGACGAGCCGACCTGCGGTCTAGAACGCCCCGGCGCCTTCCGCGTCAACATCCACGTCGGCGCGCACGCCTATGAGGAGCAGTGCGGGCACCACCCGCGCCGGGCACCTGCCCCTGAGGACCTGGCGGTGCTGGACTACCGGGAATCAGACGTCTTGTTGCCCCACCCGGCGTACGCCCGCCTGGGCTGGCTGTGCGTGTCCAACCCCGCCCAGCGCAGCGCCAGTGCCGTGCGCGGGCTCGTGGTCATCGCTCACCGGCTCGCTGCTGAGCGCCACCAGCGCAGGAACGAGAAGTCATCTGCAGCAGGGTGAGGTGACGCAGTCGCTCTGACGCCGACCATCCAGCATCGCGGCGAGCCTCCCGACTTACCGGTCATCCCGCGGACAGCGCGTGGTCCGGGGCGCCCCGCGACTTCACGGACTTGCCGATCTGCGCAACATGCTCGTCGCCTACCTGCTCGTCCGGGACCGCGCAGTCACAGCACGATCACGTTCGCTCGTACTGGCCGCGCCCGTCCCCGAGCAGCAGCACGCTGGTACTTCCCGATCGGAAGGCAGGTCGATGCGGACCCCACGGACGATCACGCTCTTGATGACCCTGACCGCCGTCGGAGCCCTGAGCGCCTGCAGCCCTTCCGAGGCCAGCGTCGGGATGGGCATCCCGCACCTGAGCGACCTCGAAGGCTTCGAGGTCGTCCCTGTCGCCGTTGACGGTGTCGTGCGCGTCACCGAACAGGGTTGCTTCACCCTCGACGTGCTCTCGCCTGCGGATCAGGCCGCAGACGGTCTGTGGGTCGTGTGGCCCGACGACGCCGTCCAGGACGACAAGACCGTGCACCTGTCCGACGACGTGAGCTTGACCGAGGGCTCGCGCGTCAGCGGCGACGGCATGATCGTCGCCTTGAACGCTCTGCCTGGTGGAGCCGATGAGAACAGCATGATCGGCATGTACGGGCGCTTCTGCGGAGTAGACACCAGCAACGTCGTCGTCCTGCGACACGTCGCTGAAGCCTGACGCGGAGCATCGACCCGACCTCACGGTCATCCCGCGCTCAGCGCGCGATCATGGACGCCAGTGACGACGTCCTGCCATGTCGAAATGCGGAGGATGCTCGGTGTCTGCATGACCCTCCTCCGGCGTGGTGCCTGTGCGGCGCTCAGCTCACGCGGCCTCGAACACCCGGGTGCTCCAGTCCGAGCAGTCCACGACGCGCACGCCGTTGTCCGTGAGCAAGATCAAGGACCTGCCGGCGCGCATGGTGGCCACATCGCGTGGGCGTTCACAGGGCTGCCTGTCCAGAACAGCCGCGTCGTAGTCGAGCCGCAGCAGGGACACCTGCCCCTCATCGGTTTCATGGACCACCACCCAGGTGGCGGTGACCGGGTCATGCACGAGGTGCCGGAAGTGGTCGGTCCACCTCGCGCGTTCCCGTCCCTCGGGGTCGAGGATGCGCAACGGCCCACCGATCTCGCAGGTCATCAAGTGCTCGCCGTCGGTGGCCGCTGACCAGACCGGGCTCAGACCCGTCGCGATGCGGGGTCCGGTGGGATCCAGCGAACGATCCAGCAGTCGGCACCAGTCGCCGCCCACCCCGAGCGAGAGATCGGGGGTCAGCGGGATCACCCTCAGCACTCCCCGCAGGGAACGCACCTCCTCGCCGGTGGCTGCCTGCAGCACGCGGGTGGCCCTGCGGAGGTGCGTGACGACGACACGGCCCCCAGCCAGAGCGGTCACGGCCTCGACGTTGGTGCGGCTGCGGTCCTGCCACAGCCGCTCCCCCGACAGGTCGTAGCCGCACACACCGTGCCGCTCCCAGGCGCCGGCGACCACCACCGGGCGCTCACCGGGCACAAGCGCACCCCGCCAACCGCCGCCAGAACCCCAGACCGTCTCGAGCGTTGCGATGCGCTCGGTACGCGTTAGCGACCACACGTCCACGAGCCCTCCGGGCGCAGCGGCGGCCAGCAGGTCCTCTTCCCAAGGCGGCGTCGCCACGTTGAGCAGGTCGATCATCGGTGAGACCCCTCGAAGATCATGTCGAGGACTCTGCCCGGTGGATCCGACATCAACGTCCCCGTAAGGCCAACCCCTGTTCAACCTGCAGGGCGCGGTCGGACAACGCCAGGACCGACGTCACGGTCATCCCGCGTGGTGAGCGATCATGTCAAGGCATGTCGACCCAGAGTCGAAGCCCGCGAACCGGTCCACGCGGCACGCCCCCGCCACGTCAGGAGCACGATCAGTGAGCTTCCTCGCCCGGCTCAAAGATCAGCTTCACGCCTCGGTTGAGGCCAAAGGTGACATTCGCCCCCTTGCCCAAGGCACCTTCCCCGGCGACCGAGCCGTCCTGATCGACCTGCTACTTCACTCCGACACCTTCGTGGTCGCCGCGGTGGCAGCCCACGTCCTGCGATACCGAGACCCGACCGCCGTTGGCCTGATCCTGGAAGCGCTCAGCGACTCGCGCTGCGACGACGAGCTCGAGGACTGGCTGCTCGACGCCTTCATCGGCACCTACGTGGGCACTGACTTCGATCTAGAGCCGCTGCGTCAGATGGCCGCGCAAGCCTGCGCGCAGTCGCCGCTGACGCGCACGGTCGGCGCAGCCCGGCTGGAGGCCTGGCTACGCAGCTCAGCCGCTCGCATGTAGGCGGTACCTGCCGAGATGTGCAGCAGAGCGTGGTCGTCGTCGCCTCACGCTCCCGTCCCAGGAAGACCAGCATCTAGCTGGCCATGGTCATGGCGCGGTGCGCGCTCATTCCACGAGCCAGGGGGCCTTGGCCGAGGCTCCTGGGTAGTCCCCGGGGCGATGCGCAGGTACGGCTACGCGAGGGCAGGGCCGGTGGGCACCCAGTAGCGCAGCTTCGGTCCCCGCTGATCCTGCAGCAGGCCCCCGTTGGCCTCGATCGTCTTACGCGAGGCGGTGTTGTCCACGTCGCAGGTCACCAGCGCGCACTCGAGGCCCAATGCTGCCGCCACCGGCAGCGCAGCAGCGAGGATGGCGGTGGCGTGCCCTCGCCGACGTACCCGCGGGACGACGTAGTAGCCGATGTGGCCACCGAACTCGCGCAGGAACGGAGTCAGGCGGTGCCGCACCTGCACCCGCCCCAGGTACTGCTCACCCTCCACCCACCACAGGTTGGTGGAGGGAACGAAACCCTCTGGGCGGGGTGAGCCGGGCCGGGCGTCGTCGATGAGCTCATCGACCCAGGCGGCGAAGGCTGCGTCGTCGCGGTCGGCAGCGCCAGCGTAGACGGAGTGCTCTTCCCAGCCCGGCGCTGCGGCTGCTGCTCGCGGGGAGGCCGCGACACTGGCCCGGGGGTTGATCAGGTGCGCCACACTACGACCCTACGGAGCACTCCCGGCGGTCGCCGGCGTAGCCCGTAGTGCGCACCGTCGGGCCGCGGGCGGGTGCCCGCAGCGAGGTGTCGACCTCACGGGCATCCCGCCCTCAGCGCGCCGACAGCAGCTCAGCCACCCGCCGCCACCGCTCGACCTCATCAGCCGGCCACGACCGCAGCACCGGCTCTCGCAGAGCACGCAGCGCCTCACGGACCTGGCCGTGCTCAACACGACCACCGGCCAGTCGCGTGCGCGTCAGCCCGACCAGCGACGCTTCGACCTCCACCAGGAGCATCCAGGCGTCCTGCTGCACGGCGAGCAGGTGCCCGGGCCAGCCGCCACCGGTGGTGCTGCCCTCCTCAGCCGCCTGCAGCGCAGCCGCCAGCTCAGGCATCGAGGTGCTCACCACACGATCAGCGTGCCAGGTGGGCATCCGCTCTTCCCACGGTTAGCGCGCGATCGTGACCGGCCGAGACGTCCGCTCGTGTCGATGTCGTGATGTCCCCTCCCGTGGTGATCTCGCCCGATTGAGGGCTCAACCGTGCAAGATCACCATGGGTTGCCGGACGGTCTCGCTGCAGACCACCACCGACACTCCCGAGCAGTGACTGCCCACCCCGGCATGTTCGCTCCCGCCTGCAGCACCGTTGTCCACCGCGGGTCCGAACGCGCGGTCATCCCGCGATGAGCGCGCGCGTGCCGGCAGCGCCGGCACCAGCAGCCAGTCCCCACCCACGCAGCGCCCTACGGCAGCTGAGCGGCCTTCCTGCTCCCGCCATCCCATCGAGAAACCTCTCAGCGCATGCTCAGCGCGCTCACGCAGTCCAGCAGCTCTCGAAGGTGCGCAGCGCCGCCACGTCCGCGCACCGCAGGTGCTCCCACTCCCCGGAACCGAAGGAGTCGGCGGTGGCGTCGATGAACACCTCCACACCCCCACCCCCGGGTGCCCGGCGGTAGTACGTCGTGATCGGGTCCCCTTCCGTGGTCGGGCTCGTCACCCTCGCCTCCGCGCCGTCGCGCTGCGCGTCCACACTCGACAAGCACGCCTCCCAAGGCGCCGCTGCCGCCTGCTCCTGCCGCGCCTGCCCTTGCGCCACCGTGACCGGTGGGCACTGCGGGTACGGCTCGCGGTCGGTGAACGCCTGCGGCGGGCGACCCGAAGCGGTCAGCTGCCAGATCACCCACGCCAGCGCCGAGCCGGCGAAGAGCATCAGCGCCACCACGAGCACCGAACCGAGCGACGGTGGACGACGCACGGACGCCTCTGGCACCTCAGTCTCCACGCCTCCAGGATCGGTGGGCCGAGCAGCTGGCGAGGGTCCTTCGGGAACTTCCCGCTCAGCGCACCATGCACGCACGTGCCGCGATCCGCGCGCGAGGATCACAACTGGTAGACCTCGATGTCGTGCCTCTCACGGAAGGCGCGCGAGGCGTCATCGTCCATCCACCGCACCTGCCACTGCTCGCCCACGAAGACGAAGACACCCCGGTCGAAGTCATCGAGAGTCGCCACCAGGTCCTGTCCGTCGGTGACGAAGTCGCTGATCAGGTCATCGCCTTCGAACCAGAGCCCTTCGAGCCGGTAGTGCGGTGCTGACCAGCGCCGCCACCACATGTGCCCACCCGTGCAGGTCCAGCCGGTGGTAACGCGGCAGTACAGCGCCGCACGGCGGCCGTCAGCGTGCTGCAGGTGAGCTCCACGGTCACGGCACGCCTCGATCCGTTCATCACACGGGGGACGCTCCTGCATCGGCGGCTTCCAGGACACCTGCGGATCCTGTCAGGAGACCTGCCGGTCATCCCGCTGGCCAGGACGCCCGGACCGCACTCATCTGCTTGATATGTGGGTGATCGGGGGCCAGTCTCCGGTCTG
>NZ_JBBBEM010000067.1:0-7425 GCF_037154035.1 Kineococcus sp. G2
CGCGACCGGCTGCCCGGCACGCTGCGGGCGCGGCTGCTGCGCCCGGCCCGCCGGCGCCTGCGCGGCGCGCCCCTGGCGGGCCCCCGCCTGCTGCGCCGGCTGCTGGGCGCGGGTCTGCTTCGGGGCCCGCTGGGGCTGCGGAGGGGCGGTCGGCACCGGCGAGGAGGCCGGGTCCACCCACGCGGCGCGCGGGCCGACGAGCTCGTCGACGACGGCGGCACCCGCCGCGGCGGCCGTCCAGCGCGGGGAGATGCCGGCCTGGCGGGCCAGGGTACGCACGTCGCCGCGCTGGTCCGGGGTGGCCACCGTGACGACGGTGCCGCCGGCGCCGGCGCGGGCGGTGCGCCCGGAGCGGTGCAGGTACGCCTTGTGCTCGGTGGGCGGGTCCACGTGCACCACGAGGCCGACCTCGTCGACGTGGATGCCGCGCGCGGCGATGTCGGTGGCGACCAGCACCCGCACCGAGCCCTCGGAGAAGGCGCCGAGGTTGCGCTCGCGGGCGTTCTGGCTGAGGTTGCCGTGCAGGTCCACGGCGGGGGTGCCGGCGGCGGTGAGCTGCTTGGCCAGCTTCTTCGCGCCGTGCTTGGTGCGGGTGAACAGCACCGTGCGCCCCTGCCCGGAGGCCAGCTCGCGCACCAGGTTCGCCTTGCCGTCGGCGGCGACCTCCAGCACGTGGTGCTCCATCGTGGACACCGGCGCCACGGCCGGGTCCACCGAGTGCGTCACCGGCTGCGACAGGTACCGCTTGACCAGCACGTCCACGCCGTTGTCGAGCGTGGCGGAGAACAGCAGGCGCTGCCCGCCGGCCGGGGTGGTGTCCAGCAGGCGCTTCACGCCCGGCAGGAAGCCCAGGTCGGCCATGTGGTCGGCCTCGTCGAGGACCGTGACCTCCACGGCGTCCAGGCGGCAGTGGCCCTGCCGGATGAGGTCCTCCAGGCGCCCGGGGCAGGCGATGAGCACGTCGACGCCCTCGCGCAGCGCGGTGACCTGCGGGTTCTGGCCGACGCCGCCGAAGACGACGGCCGTGCGCAGCCCCACCGCCGCCGCCAGCGGGGTCACGGTCGCCGAGACCTGGTTGGCCAGCTCGCGCGTGGGCACCAGCACCAGGGCGCGCGGGCGGGTGGTGCGGCGGGGGGTGCCGGAGGCGGCCAGGCGCGCCACCAGCGGCAGCGCGAACGCGATGGTCTTGCCGCTGCCGGTGCGGCCGCGGCCGAGCACGTCCCGCCCGGCCAGGGAGTCCGGCAGGGTCGCGGACTGGATGGGGAACGGGGCGGTGACCCCGCCGGCGGCGAGGACGTCCACGAGCGCGGCGGGCACGCCCAGCTCGGCGAAGGAGCGCTCGTCGGCCACCTGGCCGGCGGGCGGGGCGACGGGGGCGTGCTCGGCCGCGGGGGCCTGCACGGCGTCGGTGCGGGGGGCGGGCACGCCGCCACCGCGGGCGCGGCGGCGCGGCGGGCGCTGACCGGGCACGGAGGAGGTGGTCGCGGGCGTGCGGGAGCCGCTGGGCGCGGAGGGGTTCAACGGGGGCCTTCCGGGACGACGGGGGTGGCCGTGGTGCCCGACCGCACCCGCCCGGGCGCCGTGGCGCCGTGCGAGGGACCTGCGCGCCGCGGCGGCCCACCGGGCCCACCGCGCGCTGAACACTCGACCGCGGGCACGCCGACGGCGTCCCGCTCTCCTCAGCGTAACGGTCGGTGGCCGTCTCTTCTTCCACCGCGCACCGCGCGCCGACCGCGACCGCCCCGGACGTGACGCGCCTCACGCGCAGCCGCCGGGGCGGCTCGCACCGGCACCCACCCGCTCGTGAAGGCAGGCTAACCTCACTTCCCGTGGTACCCGCGACGAGCCCACCCCCGGCCGCCACCGCCCCCGGCGCCCGCGCCGCGCGCCGCTCGAACCGGCGGCGCGCCACCGCCCTGGTGCTGTCGTGCGCGCTGCTGCTGCTCGCCGTCCTCGCCAGCCTGGCCGTCGGCTCGCGCGCCGTGCCCCCGGGCACCGTCCTGGACGCGCTGCGCGGGATCGGCGACTCCCAGGACGCCCTCGTGGTGCGCGAGCTGCGCGTGCCGCGCACCCTGCTGGGCGTCCTCGCCGGCGCCGCGCTCGGCCTGGCCGGGGCGCTCATGCAGGCGCTGACCCGCAACCCGCTGGCCGACCCCGGCCTGCTCGGCGTGACCTCCGGCGCCGCCGCGGCCATGGTCACCGCGGTCGGCGTGCTCGGGGTGACGTCGCGGCTGACCCTGGTGTGGGCGTCCATGCTCGGCGCCGCCGTCGTCTCCGTCGTCGTGTACGTGCTCGGTTCCGCCGGTCGCGGCGGCGCGACGCCGGTGCGGCTCGCCCTGGCCGGCACCGCCGTCAGCGCCGCGCTGACCGCGTACACGACCGCGCAGGTCCTGCTGGACCAGCAGACGTTCGACCGCTTCCGCTTCTGGCAGGTCGGCTCCCTCGCCGGGCGCGGCCTGGAGGCCTCCTGGCAGGTGCTGCCGTTCATCGCGGTGGGCGTGGCGCTGGGGCTGTCGCAGTCGAGCTCCCTGAACGCCCTGGCCCTCGGCGTGGACTCCGGCCGCGCCCTGGGCGCCCGCGTGGGGCGCACCCGCGTGGTGACCGCGCTGGCCGTGACGCTGCTGTGCGGGGCGGCGACCGCCGCCGCCGGGCCCATCTGGTTCATCGGCCTGGCCGTGCCGCACGCGGTGCGCGCCCTGACCGGGCCCGACCAGCGCTGGGTGCTGTCCCTGTCCCTCGTCCTGGCGCCCGCGCTGCTGCTGCTGGGCGACGTGATCGGCCGGGTCGTGGTCCGCCCCGGCGAACTGGAGGTCGGCATCGTGACCGCGCTGCTCGGGGCGCCCGTGCTCATCGCCCTGGTCCGCCGCCGCCGGCTGGCGCAGCTGTGAGCGCGCCCGCCGGCGCCCCGCCGCTGCCCGCCCCGCCCGCCCCGGTGGCCACCCGCGCCCGCCGCGGGCGCACCCTGCGCGCCGGCGCGCTGAGCGCGCGCGTGGAGGGGCGCTCCCTCGCGGTCTGCGCCGCGCTGGTCGTCGTCGCCGCCGCCGTCTCCGCGGTGAGCCTGACCACCGGCGACTACCCGATCGGCGTCCCCGACGTCCTGCGCACCCTGGCCGGGCGCGGGGAGGGCGCCGACGAGTTCATCGTCCTCGGGCTGCGGCTGCCGCGCCTGGTCACCGGGCTGCTCGTCGGCGTGGCCCTGGGCGTGGCCGGTGCCGTGTTCCAGCTGGTGACCCGCAACCCGCTGGGCAGCCCGGACGTCATCGGCTTCACCCACGGCGCCGTCACCGGCGCCCTCGTCGTGATGCTGCTGCTGGGCGGCAGCGGCGCCGCCGTGTCCGGCGGCGCGGTCGCCGGCGGGTTCGCCAGCGCGGTCCTGGTGTACCTGCTCTCGCGCAGCGGGGGCCTGCAGGGCTACCGCCTGATCCTCGTGGGCATCGGCCTGACGGCCGCGCTGCAGGCCGTCAACAACTACCTGCTCACCCGCGCCGAGGTGGAGCAGGCGCAGGCGGCGCAGGTGTGGATCACCGGCAGCCTCAACGGCCGCACCTGGGAGCAGGCCGTCCCCCTGGGGGTCGGGCTCGCGCTCCTGCTGCCGGTGCTCCTGGGGCTGAGCCGGCCGCTGGGGATGCTCGACCTGGGCGACGACGCCGCCCGCGCCCTGGGGGTGCGCGTGGACGCGGTGCACCTGGTCGTGCTGGCCCTGGCGGTGACGATCACGGCGCTGGCCGCGACGGCCGCGGGCCCGGTGTCCTTCGTGGCGCTGGCGGCCCCGCAGGTGGCCCGCCGCCTCACCGGCACCGTCGGGCCGGGCCTGGTGGCCGCCGGCCTGACGGGGGCGCTGCTGGTCGTGCTCAGCGACTTCGCCGCCCAGCGCGTCTTCGCGCCCACCCAGCTGCCCGTGGGCGTCGTCACCGGCGCCGTCGGCGGGCTCTACCTGGCGCTCCTGCTCCTCGGGCAGTGGCGGCGGGGGCGCGGGTGAGCGGCGGCACCGGCAGCACCGGCAGCACCGGCAGCACCGCGACGAGCACGACCACGAGCAGGAGCACGACCACGAGGACGGCGGAGCAGTGACCCACGCGCGCACCACCCCCGGCGGCAACCGGCTGCGGGGCGAGGACCTGACCCTCGCCTACGGCGAGCGCACCATCGCCACCGGCCTGGGCATCGAGGTGCCCGACGGCTCCTTCACCGTCGTCATCGGCCCCAACGCCTGCGGCAAGTCCACCCTGCTGCGCGCCCTGGCGCGGATGCTCGCCCCGCAGCGCGGGCACGTGTACCTGGACGGCTCGGTCATCCAGTCGCTGCCGTCGAAGGAGGTCGCCCGCCGGCTCGGCCTGCTGCCGCAGAGCGCCACCGCCCCCGACGGCATCACCGTCGCCGACCTGGTGGCCCGCGGCCGCTTCCCGCACCAGAAGCTGCTGCGGCAGTGGACGCGCGAGGACGAGCGCGCCGTGGACGCCGCGATGGCCGCCACCCGGGTGCTCGACCTCGCCGAGCGGGGCGTCGACGAGCTCTCCGGCGGTCAGCGCCAGCGGGTGTGGATCGCGATGGCGCTGGCGCAGGAGACGCCGCTGCTGCTGCTGGACGAGCCGACCACCTACCTCGACATCGCCCACCAGATCGAGGTGCTGGACCTGTGCGCGCAGCTGCACGAGGAGCAGGGGCGCACCCTGGTGGCGGTGCTGCACGACCTCAACCACGCCTGCCGCTACGCCACCCACCTGATCGCGATGCGCGACGGGCGGGTCGTGGCCGAGGGTGAGCCCACGCGGATCGTCACGGCCGAGCTCGTCGAGGAGGTCTTCGGGCTGCCGTGCGTGGTGGTGCCCGACCCGGAGACCGGCACACCGCTGGTGGTGCCGCGGGCGCGCAGCGGGCGCGGACGGGCCGTGGCCGTCTGAGGCGGCGCACGGGGACGGGCCGGCGGCGGGGCGGGCAGTAGCGTGGGGAACGTGCCCCCCGCCGCGCCGACCGCACCGAACGACGCACCCCGGGGCCGCAAGCGCCTGGGCCTGGTGGTCCACCCCACCCGCGACGTGACCGAGCAGGTCGCGCTCGTCGTGGACTGGGCCCGCGGGCACGGCGACGAGGTGGTGGGCCTGCGGGCCGACGGCGCCCGTCTCGGCGAGCGCGGCCGCGACGTGGTCCTCGTCGGCGAGGACGAGTTCACCCGCACCGTGGACGCCGTCGTCAGCCTCGGCGGGGACGGCACGATGCTGGGGGCGCTGCGCCTGCTGGTGGGCCGCCGCATCCCGGTGCTGGGGGTGAACCTGGGGCACCTGGGCTTCCTGGTGGAGCTGGAGCCGCGCGAGCTGCCGGCGGCGCTGGAGCGCATCACCGCCGGCGACTTCACGGTGGAGCCGCACCTGTGCCTGCGCGTGCAGAGCCCCGGCCACGAGTGCGTCGCCTTCAACGACGTGGCGCTGGCCCGCACGCCCGGGCGCGGCACCGTGGTGGCGGCGCTGTCCGTGGCGGAGCAGCGCATCGGCTACCTGCGCTGCGACGCGGTGGTGCTCGCCACCCCCACCGGCTCCACCGCCTACAGCTACGCCGCCGGCGGGCCGGTGGTCTCCCCCGGCGCCGACGCCCTCGTCGTCACGCCCGTCGCCCCCATGTCGGGGATCGGCCGGCCCATCGTGCTGGGCGTGGACGAGCCGGTGCGCGTGGAGCTGCTGGAGTCCTCCGGGCCGCCCGTGCTGGAGGTCGACGGCATCGCCTCCGGGGAGCTGGCCGTGGGCTCGGTGCTGGAGGTGCGCGCCGAGCGCGACGCCGGGCACGTCATCCGCCTGGACGCCACCGGCCACGGCCGGCGCTCCCGGGTGAAGCTGAGCCTGCTGGACCTGCCGCTGCTGCCCGACGAGATGCTCGAGCTGGTGCCGCAGGGGCTGCGCCGCCACGAGGCGCCCCGGCCGGAGAGCCCGCACCCGCACCAGCGGCCGCAGCGGAGCTGAGGGCCCCGGCTCAGGGACCGGCGGGGGACGCCGCGGGCTCGGCGGGCGCGTCGGGGCTCGGCGCGGCGACGACGTCGGCGTCCTCGACCCCGGTCCCGGTGGACCCGGCGGCGGCCTCGTCGGCCGGCTCGTCCGAACCGCTCGAGCCGCTCGTCGCCGTGGGTGAGGCGGTGGCCGTCGGCGAGGCGGTGGCCGTGGGCGTGGCCCCGCGCGTGCTCGTGCCGCCGGTGGCGGAGGCGCCCGGGCTGCGCGTCGCGGACTCGGTCGCCGTGGCGGTGGGGCCGGTGCTCGCCGTGGTGGTCGGGCTCGCCGTCGGTTCGCCGGTCGTCTGCGCGGGGGTCGGCGTGCTGGGGGCCCTCGTGAGCGAGCCGCCCAGGACACCGGTGCTGACGTCCGACTCGACGTCCTGGCGCTGCGCGGCCACGCTGCGGCCCCCGACCTGCTCGTAGACGGCGATGCCGCCCACCGAGACGACGAAGGCCAGCACGCCCAGCAGCACGGCGTGCCGGGCACCGAAGCGACGGGCGGTCACGGGTGCGGGCACCCGCTCGGGCCCGGGGGCCGGCGGGGGCGTCGGGACGGGCGGGAGCGGTGGCACGGGGCCGCCGGACCCACCGGCGGGCGGGTCGGTGCGCTCGGGGTGCTCGTCCTGCGGTGCGGGGACCGGCGAGGGGTCGTGGCGGCGCTCGCGGGCGCGCCGGGCCGCCTCGGCCAGCCGCTCCTGGCTGGTGGTCAGGTAGTGGTTGTAGACCGCCGCCGCCGTGGAGGCCGCGACGCTGCCGACGGCGGCGCCCACCAGGGTGCTCAACGGCCCCAGGCTGCGCAGGCCGGCCAGCAGCACCGCCGAGGTGGCCGCCGCCAGGGCGCCACCGGCGATCTGCATCCAGTTGATCGTGAGTCGGGTCCGCTCGGGGTTCTGCTCGCTCATTCCGCCCTCATCGTCGCACCCCGCGCCCGGAGCGCCGCACCCCGCGCACCGGGCGCCGCGGGAGGGTTCGTGGAGCTGTGGTGAGGACCGCACCGGTGGCCGCCCGGGGCGGGCTCGGCCACAGTGGCGCCATGACGATCCTGGTGCAGGACCTGAACCAGTGGAAGGGCGCCCCGATCACGGACGCGGCCGAGCAGAAGATCGGCACGCTGGCGTCGGTCTACGTCGACGCGGCCACCGACGAGTGGCTGTTCGCGGCCGTGGAGACGGGCGTGGTGGGGTTCAGGAAGGTGGTGCTGGTGCCGCTGGAGCGGGCGGCGGTCGGTCGGCACGACATCCGCGTGGCCTTCCCGAAGGACAGCGTGAAGGCCTCGCCGGAGTTCGGCACCGACGAGGAGCTCGGCCCGGACGACGAGCCGCGCATCTACGCCCACTACGGCATGGAGTACTCCCCGGCGGACACGCCCAGCGGGCGCCGGCTGGCGCGCCGCTGAGCGTCCCTCCCCCGCGCACCCCCTCCCGGGCGCGCCCGCGCGTCAGGCGCGG
>NZ_JBBBEM010000068.1:0-100881 GCF_037154035.1 Kineococcus sp. G2
GGCGTCGCGGACCTCCCCGACGAGCTCCTCGATGACGTCCTCGAGGAAGACCACGCCGGTGACCGTCCCGCTCGCGTCGACGACGCGGGCCAGGTGCGCTCCGGTGCGGCGCATGGACGCCAGGGCGTCCTCGACCTCCTCCTGCGTGCCGAGCGTGCCGAGCTGGCGGATGCGCTTGTCCGGCACCGGCTGGTGGTAGCGCTCGTCGTCGGCGTAGAGCAGGTCCTTCAGGTGCAGGTAGCCGTGCAGGTCCCCGGCGGCGTCCAGCACGGGGAACCGGCTGAACCCGGTGCGCGCCACCAGCGCCTCCACGTCGGCGGGCGTGGCGCCCACGGTGACGGTGCGCAGGTCCGCCAGCGGCACCGCGATCTCCCCGACGCTGCGGTCGGAGAACTCCAGCACCCCGGTGACGAGGCCGTTGGGGTCGCCCAGGGTCCCCTCCCGCTGGCTCTCGGCGACGATCGACTGCACCTCCTCGACGGTGAAGGCGCTGGCGACCTCGTCCTTGGGTTCGACGCCCGCCAGGCGCAGCACCGCGTTGGTCAGGCCGTTCAGGGCCCGGATGACGGGACCGATCGCCCGGCCGATCGCCACCAGCGGCGGCGCCAGCAGCAGCACCGCGCGGTCCGGGCCGGCGATGCTGAGGTTCTTGGGGATCATCTCGCCCGCCACGACGTGCAGGTACACCACGACGGTCAGGGCGATGACCACCGCGACCGGGTGCACGAGGCCGTGCGGGACGTGCAGGGCCTCGAAGAGGGGTTCCAGCAGGTGCGCCAGGGCCGGTTCGGCGACGGCGCCCAGCCCCAGGGAGCACAGCGTCACCCCGAGCTGGCAGGTGGCGAGCATGAGGGAGACGTGCTCCATGGCGGCCAGCGCGGACCGGGCGCGGGCGCTGGTGGCGGCCAGCGGCTCGATCTGGCTGCGCCGCGCCGAGAGGACCGCGAACTCGGCGCCGACGAAGAAGGCGTTGCCGAACAGCAGCAGCACGCCGACCAGCAGGGACAGACCGGTGCTCACGGGCGGCCCCCCGTCGCAGCGCGAGCGACGTGGGCGCCGGAACCCGCGGGGCTCTCGTCGGTCGCGGGGGCGGAGACGGAGGCGGCGTGCGCGCCGGACTGCGCGGCGGCGGCGACCGCCGCGGCGGCCTCCACCGTCGACAGGCGCGGGCGCAGGCGCAGGCGGTCCACGCGGCGGCCCTCCATGCGGGTCACGCGCAGCACGGCGCCGTCCACCTGCACCTCGTCGCCCACGAGCGGGATGCGGGCCAGGCGGCTCATGACGAAGCCGCCGAGGGTCTCGTACTCCGGGGCTTCGGGGACCTCCACGCCGGTGCGGTCGTGCACCTCGTCGGGGCGGGCCAGGCCCGGCACGGTCCAGGAGCCGTCGCGGTGCTGGCGCAGCCCGCCGCGGTCGCGGTCGTGCTCGTCGGAGACGTCGCCGACGATCTCCTCGACGAGGTCCTCCAGGGTGACGACGCCGGCGGTGCCGCCGTACTCGTCGAGGACGAGGGCGAACTGCAGGCCCTTCTGCCGCAGCTGCAGCATCAGCGGCTCCAGGCGCAGGGAGTCCGGCACGCGGCGCACGTCCTGCATGAGGGCCGCGGCGGGCACCTCGTGGCGGCGGTCGAGGGGCACGGCGACGGCGGCCTTGACGTGCACGACGCCGCGCACGTCGTCGTCGTCGTCACCGGTGACGGGGAAGCGGGAGTG
Organism: Kineococcus sp. G2; assembly: GCF_037154035.1. Taxonomy (NCBI): domain Bacteria; kingdom Bacillati; phylum Actinomycetota; class Actinomycetes; order Kineosporiales; family Kineosporiaceae; genus Kineococcus; species Kineococcus sp. G2. Next base: position 1,713 of record NZ_JBBBEM010000068.1, read on the forward strand.
CCCGGTGCTGCGCGCCAGGGCGATCACGTCGGCGGCGGTGTCGTCCAGGCGCACGGCCTCCATCCGCACCCGCGGGGTCATCACGTCGGCGGCGGTCTGGTCGCCGAAGACGAGGGTGCGGCTGAGCAGGTTGGCGGTGCCCTGGTCCAGGGTGCCCATGTCGGCGGAGCGGCGCACCAGCGAGGCCAGCTCGCGCGCGGAGCGGGCTCCGGACAGCTCCTCCTGCGGCTCGACCCCGATGGCGCGCAGGAACCGGTTGGCGCTGCCGTTCAGGACGGCGACCAGCGGGCCGGTGACCCAGGTGAAGCCGCGCTGCAGGGGCGCGGCCACGCCGGCGGTGGGCAGCGGCAGGCTCAGCGCGAGGTTCTTGGGGATCAGCTCGCCGACGACCATCGAGAAGGCCCCGGCGATGACGACGCTGGCGATGGCGGAGGTGGTCGCGGCCGCGCCCTCGGACAGTCCCGCGGCCGTCAGCGGCACGTCCAGCAGGGTCGCCAGCGAGGGCTCCATGAGGTAGCCCAGCAGCAGCGTGGTGAGGGTGATGCCGACCTGGGCGCCGGACAGCTGGGTGGACAGGGTCCGCAGCGCCGGCAGCACGGCGGCGGCGCGGCGGTCACCGCCCTCGGCGGCCCGCTCGACCGTCGAGCGGTCCAGGGTGACGAGGGAGAACTCGGCGGCGACGAACACGGCCGTGCCGAGGGTGAGCAGGACCCCGACGAGCAGGAGGAGCCACTCGGTCAGCACGGGGGCTCCCCGGGCGAGACCGGGCGGGGGTGGGGAGGGGGGCCGCTGCGCGGCCCGGGAGATGAGTCCATGGCGCTCGGATTCTAGGAGCACCGGCCCCCGGCGCGCCCGTCCGCACGGGGCGCCGGGGGCAGCGGTGCCGCCGCCGGTCAGCGGCGGCCGAAGTCGCCCTTGCGCAGCGTGGCGTGCACGCCGACGGTGCGGTCCACGACCTGCGAGACGTGGAAGTCGCCGGCGGCGCTGAGGTAGGCGTAGGCGACCGGGCCGGGCAGGCCGAGGTCCTCGGTGAGGAAGGACATCGCGTTGCGCACCGCGGTGCGCATCGCCACGTCGAGGTCGGTGCCGTTGCCGCCGCCGTCGGGACCGTCCGGGTCGGACAGGCCGACGGGGATCCAGTGCTCGGGGGTCTCGGCGAACGGGTACTCGCCCGCGATGCGCGGGGCGCCGTCGCCGGGGCGCACCACCGACAGGCGCACCGTGGCGCGCAGCGAGCCCTCCATCGCCGTCAGCGCCACCTCGCCGTGCCCCTGCGCCATGTGCGGGTCGCCGACGAAGAACATCGCCCCCGCCACCTGCACCGGCAGGTAGAGGGTCGAGCCGACGACGAGGTCCTTGACGTCCATGTTGCCGCCCGCGACGGTCGGCGGCACGGAGTCGACCAGCGCGGAGGTGTCGCGGGCCACGCCCATCATCCCGAGGAACGGCGCCAGCGGGAAGCGCGGCCCCGCGGTCCCCGGCATCACCCCGACGAGGTCGCCGCCGGAGGCGGCCACGGGGGTGAAGACGCTGACGTTGCCGCCGGCGTTGAAGTACTCCGCCAGGGCGGGGTCGTCCTGCCAGGCGCCGGGCAGCTCGTCGGGCAGCGCGCCCTTGCCGTGCCGGTTGGAGATCACGCCGTAGGGCACGCGCAGCGCGAGGTCGAGGACCTCGACCTTGAGGACGTCGCCCGGCTCCGCGCCGGCGACCGCGACGGGGCGGCTGACGACGTGCGGCCCGGGGCCGTCGTGCGGGACGCGGGCCGCGATCTGCACGGCGTCGTCGAGGACGTCTCGCTCGTCGACCCCGAAGGAGGTGAAGTAGCCCAGGGGGTCCTGGCCCTGGTCCTCCAGGACGCCCTCGTGGGAGACGGTGTCGAGGGTGACGACGGCCCCGGATCGCACCACGGCGACCGGCTCGGTGTCCCGGTTGGGCAGCCGCCCCCACAGGACGTTCCCGGCGGTGGAGGGCACGTACGCGCCGCGGCGGGGACCGCGGCCGGACTGCAGGGTGCGCAGCGCGGCGGTGCCGGGGTTCGCTGCGGCGGGGACGGCCGACAGGGCCGCGGGGACGGCGGACAGGCCGGCCGCGGCGGCCAGGAGGGAGCGGCGGCGGGGGTGCTGGGTGGTCACGGGCGCACTGCACCAGCGGCGTGTTCCGCGCGGGTTTCCCGCCCGTTTCGCGCCTGTGACGAGCCGTTTCGTCCCTGTGACGGTCCGTGCGGCCGGCAGGCGGCTCAGAAGAGGGTGTCCCCCGCGAGGAAGGTGACCAGCGGGTCGACGCACCGGCGCGCCGCCCGCAGCAGCGAGTCGTGCCCGCACCCGGCGGCCACGAGGGCCGTCGCCGACGGCACGGCGGCGGCGAACTCGGTCGCGGCCACGCGGAAGTACCCGGGGCTGCGCTCGCCCGCGAGCAGCAGGGCACGCGCGGGCAGGCCGGCGTAGGCGTCGACCGGGGAGTCCAGCTGCAGCCCCGCGCGGGTCTCCCGCAGCACCTGCGGCAGCCGCGCGGCGGTCGACCGCCCCCACCCGGTGCGGGCCAGCACCCCGCCGACGAGCCGCTGCACCCGCTCGGAGCGGCCGGCGGCGGTCAGGCCCAGGGAGCTGCTGCGCAGGTGCCGGTCCAGGTGGGCCAGCGCCAGGTCCGGCGAGCCCGTGGCCAGCGCCCGAGCGGCCTGCTCCAGCGCCTCCTCCGGCACCGCGCCGTCCAGCGGCAGCACCGCGTCGTAGACGGCCACCCGGTCGATGCGGCGCTCCAGCAGCCCACCGGTGGCGAGCAGCGCGACCAGGCCGCCGAGGCCGTGCCCGAGCACCCGGCGCGCGCCGGTGGCCGCCAGCACCGCCCCGAGCAGGGCGACGTCGTCGGCCACGGCGTAGCGCGCGCCGGGGCGCCCGACCGACTCCCGGTCGTAGCGGTGCACCGTGAAGCGGGTGCCGAGCCGCTCGGCCAGCCGGGCGTGGTCGGCCGCCGGGCGGGCGCCGTGCACGAGGACCAGCCCGGGCCCGGCGCCGCCGGTGAGGACCTCGACGGGCGAGCCGTCCGCGCGGCGGACCCCCTCGAGGATCACCGCACCACCCCCCGCCGGTCCCGCGCCGGGCCGCTCACCGGCCCGTCACCAGCCCGCGGGCAGCGGGCGGCCCTCCTCGTACCCCGCGGGGGACTGCAGGCCGACCACGGCGCGCTCGGCGAACTCCGCGACCGTGCGCGCGCCGACGTAGGTGAACGACGAGCGCACCCCGGAGGTGATCTGGTCGATGAGGTCCTCCACGCCGGGCCGGGCGGGGTCCAGGTGCATGCGCGAGGAGGAGATGCCCTCCTCGAACAGGCCCTTGCGGGCGCGCTGGAACGGGGAGTCGGCGCGGGTGCGGGCGGCCACCGCGCGGGCGGAGGCCATGCCGAAGCTCTCCTTGTAGGGGCGACCGTCGGCGTCCACGGCGAGGTCGCCCGGGCTCTCGTGGGTGCCGGCGAACCAGGAACCCACCATCACCTGGCTGGCGCCGGCGGCCAGGGCGAGCGCGACGTCGCGCGGGTGGCGCACCCCGCCGTCGGCCCACACGTGCGCGCCGAGCTCGCGGGCGGCGGCCGCGCACTCCAGCACCGCGGAGAACTGCGGGCGGCCCACGCCGGTCATCATCCGGGTGGTGCACATCGCGCCCGGGCCCACGCCGACCTTGACGATGTCGGCGCCGGCCGCCACGAGGTCGCGCACGCCCTCGGCGGTGACGACGTTGCCGGCCACGACGGGCACCTGCGGGTCCAGGCCGCGCACGGCGGCCAGCGCCTCCAGCGTCTTCTCCTGGTGGCCGTGGGCGGTGTCGACGACGAGGGTGTCCACGCCCGCGGCCAGCAGGGCCTTCGCGGTGCCGGCGACGTCGCCGTTGATGCCCACCGCGGCGGCGATCCGCAGCCGGCCCGCGTCGTCCAGCGCGGGGGCGTAGACGGTGGAGCGCAGCGCGCCCGTGCGGGTCAGCGCGCCGGCGAGCACCGGGCCGTCGCCGTGGTCGCGCACCACGGGGGCGAAGCGGCGCCGGGCGGTGTGCAGGGCGTCGAAGGCGGCCTGCAGCCCGTCGCGCTCGACGACGTCGGCGTCCAGCGTCACCGGCGAGGGGCTCATGACGGACCCCACCTGCGTGAAGCGGTCGACGTCGGCGCAGTCGGCGGGCGTGACCACGCCGAGCACGCGCCGCTCGTCGTCGACGACGACCGCGGCGCCGTGGGAGCGCTTGGGCAGCAGGTTCAGGGCGTCGTGCACGGTGTCCGAGGGGTGCAGCACCACGGGCGTCTCGAAGACCCGGTGGCGCGCCTTGACCCAGGAGACGACCTCGGCGACGACGTCCAGCGGGACGTCCTGCGGCAGGACGGCCATGCCGCCGCGGCGCGCGACCGTCTCGGCCATGCGGCGGCCGGAGACGGCCGTCATGTTCGCCACCACGAGGGGGACGGTGGTGCCGGTGCCGTCGGTGGTGGCGAGGTCCACGTCGAGGCGGGAGACGACCGAGGACCGGCCCGGCGCCAGGAAGACGTCGTTGTAGGTCAGGTCGTGGGCGGGCACCTGCCCGGTGGTGAAGCGCACCCCCCCAGGGTAGGTGCGCGACGGCCCCGGTCGGATCGGGTGGAGGGCTCGTGCACGCCGCCCGCACCCGGGCCGCGCCCCGGCGCCAGCGCCTACCCTCGGGGACCATGAGCACGGGCCCCTCCCCCGCCGGCGGCGCCGCGGGCGCACCCACCCCCTCCCGCACGGCCGTCGTCGTCGAGGACGAGCCGACCATCGCCGACGCCGTGGCCCGGCGCCTGCGCGCGGAGGGCTACACCGTGGAGACGGCCGGCGACGGCCCCGGCGGCGTGGAGCTGTGCGAGCGCCTGGACCCGGACGTGGTGGTGCTGGACGTCATGCTGCCCGGCTTCGACGGCCTGGAGGTGTGCCGGCGGGTGCAGGCCTCGCGCCCCGTGCCGGTCCTGATGCTCACCGCGCGCGACGACGAGACCGACAAGCTCGTCGGCCTGGGCGTCGGCGCCGACGACTACATGACCAAGCCGTTCTCCATGCGCGAGCTCGTGGCCCGCGTGAACGCCCTGGTGCGCCGGGTGGAGCGGGCCCGTCAGCTCGTGGGCACCCCCGCCGCGGCGGGCACGCTCACCTTCCCCGTCGACGGCGGCGAGCTGGTGGTGGACCGCGACCAGCGGCGGGTGCGCCGCTCGGGGGCGGAGGTGCACCTGACGCCCACCGAGTTCGACCTGCTGGTGTGCCTGGCGGCCTCCCCGCGCACCGTCCTGACGCGCGAGAAGCTGCTGGAGGAGGTGTGGGACTGGGCCGACGCCTCCGGCACCCGCACCGTGGACAGCCACGTGAAGGCGCTGCGGCGCAAGCTCGGCGCGGACCTGGTGCGCACCGTGCACGGCGTCGGCTACGCCTTCGAGCCGTCCGCGCCGGAGGGCTCGCCGTGAGCGGCGGCCGGGGGGCCGGGCCCCGCGAGCACGAGGAGCTGCCCGGGGCCACCGGCACGGGTCTGACCGGGCCGATCCCGCTGACCGGGGCGGCCCGCGACGCGCGGGTGCAGGCGCGGGCGAGCGTGCACGGCGAGCCGGTGCGGGCGGGCACGGCCGGCACGGGGGCCCGCACGGTCCGGCGCGGCTGGCCGGACGTGCGGCCGCTGGACCCGGTGCACTCGCTGAAGACGAAGCTGGCGCTGCTGGTGGCGGCGTCGGTGACGGTGGCCACGCTGCTGGTGTGGGCCGGGCTGCGGCTGGAGGCGCTGCGGCTGGGGCCCCGGTACACGCTGCCGGTCGCGATCGTGATCACCCTGGTGTTCACGCAGCTGCTGGCGCGCGGCATGACGTCCCCGCTGCGCGAGATGACCGCGGCGGCGCGCGCCATGGCCACCGGCGACTACTCCCGGCGGGTGCGCTCCACCAGCAGCGACGAGGTCGGCGAGCTCGCCGAGGCGTTCAACCGGATGGCGCAGGACCTGGAGGCCGTGGACCGCGAGCGCCGCGAGCTCGTCGCGAACGTCAGCCACGAGCTGCGCACGCCGGTCTCGGCGCTGCACGCGGTGATGGAGAACCTCGTCGACGGCGTCACCGAGCCGGACCACGAGACGCTGAGCACCGCGCTGGCGCAGACGGAGCGGCTGGGCCGGCTGGTCGAGCAGCTGCTGGACCTCTCGCGCCTGGACGCGGGTGCGGTGTCGCTGGACCGCGAGGAGCTGGCGCTGGAGCCGTTCCTGGCGCAGGCCACCCGGGCGATGTCGATGACGGGGCGCGACGTGCGGTTCGCTGTGGACGTGGACCCGGCCGGGCTCTCGCTGGAGGCGGACTCCGCGCGGCTGCACCAGGTGGTGGCGAACCTGCTGGACAACGCCTCCCGGCACTCCCCGCCGGGCGGCACGGTGCGGATCTCGGCGCACGCGGCCGGGGCGGTGGTGCGCATCAGCGTGCAGGACGAGGGGCCGGGCATCGCCGACGCGGACCGCGAGCGGGTGTTCGAGCGCTTCCAGCGCGGCAGCGCGCGCACCGACGGCGGCACGGGGCTGGGCCTGGCGATCGCCCGGTGGGCGGTGCAGCTGCACGGCGGCACGATCCGGGTGGGACCGACCCCGCCGCAGGGCGGCTGCCGCATCGACGTGCACCTGCCGCGGGAGGTCGCGCCCGCCCGCTGACGGCGCGGCGCGCCGGGCGTCGCGCCGTGCCGCGACGCTCCCGGGCGCGGGTAGGGTGGGAGTGCGCCCGCGTAGCCCGACCCGAGGAAGAAGGCGACAACGCCGTGCCTCAGCAGCCCTCGCCCCACGAGGACAAGCTCGCCACGTTCGGCCCGAACGAGTGGCTCGTCGACGAGCTGTACGAGCAGTACCTGCAGGACAAGCACTCGGTCGACGAAGCCTGGTGGGACTTCTTCGCCGACTACACCCCCGCGGACAACCCGGCCGGCTCCACCACCGCCGCCCCGGCGGGCGGCGCCTCGAACGGCTCGGCGAGCAGCTCGGCGAACGGCGCCTCGAACGGCGCCTCGAACGGGTCCGGGAACGGCTCGGCGAACGGCGCGCCCCGCGACGGCTCCGCCCCGCGCGGCGCCGCTCCCGCGCCCGCCGCCCCCGCGCCCGCCGCGCAGGCACCGTCGGCGGCACCGGCCCGGCGGTCCGACGTCGCCGCACCCGCCCCCGCGAAGGCCCCCGCACCCGCGAAGGGCGCAGCGCCCGCGCCCGCGAAGGCCCCCGCCCCGGCTCGCGCGGCCGGCGGCGCGCCGCCGCAGGCACCGGAGAGGGCCCCGGCGCAGCGGGCCTTCCCGGAGCAGGACACCGTGGAGAAGCTGCGCGGTCCCGCCGCGCGCGTGGTGACGAACATGGAGGAGTCGCTCGAGGTCCCCACGGCCACGAGCGTGCGGGCGGTCCCGGCGAAGCTGCTGGTGGACAACCGCATCGTCATCAACAACCACCTCAAGCGCGCCCGCGGCGGCAAGGTCTCCTTCACGCACCTCATCGGGTACGCGATCGTCGAGGCGCTGGGGCAGATGCCGTCGATGAACGCGGCGTACGCCCTGGACGAGAAGGGCAAGCCCGCCGTCCTGCACCCGGCGCACGTCAACCTGGGCATCGCCATCGACCTGCCCAAGCCCGACGGCTCCCGCCAGCTGATGGTGCCGGCGGTCAAGGAGTGCGAGTCCAAGGACTTCGCGGAGTTCTGGGCCTCCTACGAGGACGTCGTGCGCCGCGCGCGCGGCGGCAAGCTGACCACGGAGGACTTCGCGGGCACCACGATCAGCCTGACGAACCCCGGCACGATCGGCACGGTGCACTCGGTGCCGCGCCTGGTGAAGGGCCAGGGCGCGATCATCGGCGTCGGTGCGATGGAGTACCCGGCGGAGTACCAGGGCGCCAGCGAGGAGACCCTGACGCGCCTGGCGGTCAGCAAGGTCATCACGCTGACGTCCACGTACGACCACCGCATCATCCAGGGCGCCGGGTCCGGCGAGTTCCTGCGGATCGTGCACGCCAAGCTGCTGGGCGAGGACGGGTTCTACGACCGCGTCTTCCAGGCGCTGCACATCCCGTACCAGCCGATCCGCTGGACCGCGGACATCTCGGTCTCGCACGACGACCAGATCAACAAGACCGCGCGCGTGGTCGAGCTCATCCACGCCTACCGGGTGCGCGGGCACCTCATGGCCGACACCGACCCGCTGGAGTACCGCCAGCGCGTCCACCCCGACCTCGAGATCGAGTCGCACGGCCTGACCCTGTGGGACCTCGACCGCGAGTTCCCCACCGGCGGCTTCGGCGGCAAGGCGCACATGAAGCTGCGCGACGTCCTCGGCGTGCTGCGCGACTCGTACTGCCGCACCGTGGGCATCGAGTACATGCACATCCAGGACCCGGAGCAGCGCCGCTGGATCCAGGACCGCGTGGAGCGCCCGTACGCCAAGCCCAGCGCCGCCGAGCAGCTGCGCATCCTGCGCCGCCTGAACGCCGCGGAGGCGTTCGAGACGTTCCTGCAGACGAAGTACGTGGGGCAGAAGCGCTTCTCGCTGGAGGGCGGCGAGTCCGTCATCGCGCTGCTGGACGCGCTGCTCTCGCGGGCGGCCACCGCCGGGCTGGACGAGGTGTGCCTGGGCATGGCGCACCGCGGCCGCCTGAACGTGCTGACGAACATCGCCGGCAAGAGCTACAGCCAGGTGTTCCGCGAGTTCGAGGGCGTCCAGGACCCCCGCACCGTGCAGGGCTCCGGGGACGTGAAGTACCACCTGGGCACCGAGGGCACCTTCACCGGCGAGGACGGCGAGCGGACCAAGGTCTACGTCGCGGCCAACCCCTCGCACCTGGAGGCCGTCGACCCCGTCCTGGAGGGCGTGGCGCGCGCCAAGCAGGACCGCCTCAACATGGCGGGAGCGTCCTTCCCGGTGCTGCCGGTGCTGCTGCACGGCGACGCCGCGTTCGCCGGCCAGGGCGTGGTGGCCGAGACGCTGAACCTGTCGCAGCTGCGCGGGTACCGCACCGGCGGCACCGTGCACGTCGTCATCAACAACCAGGTCGGCTTCACCACCGCGCCCGCGTCGGCACGCTCGTCGGTGTACGCCACCGACGTCGGCCGGATGATCCAGGCGCCGATCTTCCACGTGAACGGCGACGACCCCGAGGCGTGCGTGCGGGTGGCCCAGCTGGCGTTCGAGTTCCGCCAGACGTTCGACAAGGACGTCATCATCGACATGGTCTGCTACCGCCGTCGCGGCCACAACGAGGGCGACGACCCGTCGATGACGCAGCCGCTGATGTACAACCTCATCGAGAAGAAGCGCAGCGTCCGCAAGAGCTACACCGAGCAGCTCATCGGCCGCGGCGACATCTCGGTGGAGGACGCGGAGGAGGCGCTGCGCGACTACTCCGCCCAGCTGGAGCGGGCGTTCGCCGAGACGCGCAACGGCGAGGCGAGCGGCGGCGACGGCGACAGCCGCGGCGGCCTGGAGCGCCCGAGCGCGCAGGAGGCCGACGACCAGGCCCCCGTGACCACCCGGCCCACCGCGGTGGACGCCTCGGTGCTGGAGCACATCGCGCAGGTGCAGGCCAACCCGCCGGAGGGCTTCACCGTCCACCCCAAGCTGCGTCAGCTGCTGGACAAGCGCCTGCAGATGACGCGCGAGGGCGGCGTCGACTGGGGCTGGGGCGAGCTGCTGGCCTTCGGCTCGCTGCTGATGGAAGGCACCCCGGTGCGGCTGGCGGGGCAGGACTCCCGCCGCGGCACGTTCGTCTCGCGCCACGCGGTGCTCACCGACCGGGTCACCGGCGAGGAGTGGACGCCGCTGCTGTACCTGGGCCGCGAGGGCGCCGAGCAGGCGAAGTTCTGGATCTACGACTCGCTGCTGAGCGAGTACGCGGCCATGGGCTTCGAGTACGGCTACTCCGTGGAGCGCCCCGACGCGCTGGTGCTGTGGGAGGCGCAGTTCGGCGACTTCTTCAACGGCGCGCAGACCGTCATCGACGAGTTCATCGCCGCCGGTGAGCAGAAGTGGGGCCAGCGCTCCTCGGTGGTGCTGCTGCTGCCGCACGGCTACGAGGGCCAGGGCCCGGACCACTCCTCCGGGCGCATCGAGCGGTTCCTGCAGCTGTGCGCCGAGGACAACATGACGGTCGCCGTGCCCTCGACGCCCGCCAGCTACTTCCACCTGCTGCGCCGGCAGGCGTACGCCCGCCCGCGGCGCCCGCTGGTCGTCTTCACCCCGAAGTCGATGCTGCGGCTGAAGGCGGCGCAGTCGGCGGTGGAGGACTTCACCACCGGCACCTTCCGCGAGGTCATCGGCGACGAGTCCGGCCTGGACCCGCAGCAGGTGGACCGCGTGCTGCTGTGCAGCGGCAAGGTGTACTGGGACCTCGTCGCCGAGCGCACCAAGCGCGGCGACGACCGCACCGCGATCGTGCGGGTGGAGCAGCTGGCGCCGCTGCCGGTGGACGCGCTGCTGGCGGCCGCCGGCGAGTTCCCGGGCGCGGAGCTGGTGTGGGTGCAGGAGGAGCCGGCCAACCAGGGCGGCTGGCAGCACGTGGCGATGAACCTGTTCGCCGCGGGCACCCGCCTGCGCCGCGTGTCGCGGCCCGCGTCGGCGTCCCCGGCCGCCGGCTCGGCCAAGCGCCACCAGGCCGAGCAGCAGCAGCTCGTCGCGGAGGCCTTCGACCGCTGAGCAGCGGCCGCTGAGCGCCGCTCGCACGACGCCCCCGTCGCCCACCCGGGCGGCGGGGGCGTCGTCGTACGCCGACCCCGACGCGGAGCAGACGCGCGGGAGGTGGACCACGTGGCGGTGACGACACCGGAGGGTGGTCGCCCGGTCTCCTGGGACGAGCACGACGCGCTGCCGGAGGACACCCACGAGGCCATCGCGGGCTGGGAGCGGCGCACCGGGACGGACGCCTCCATCCCCGACGTCGTGGTCCACGGCGCCGCCGCTGCGACCGACGACCGCCGCTTCACCGGCACCCCGGCGCTGTGCGTGGAGGTCCTGTCCACCGACCGCCGTGACGACCTGCCGCTGAAGACGACGAAGCACGCGACGGCGGGCCTGCCCCGGCACCGGATCGCCGACCCGCGAGAGCGCACCCCGACCACGTACGTCCTCGACGACGGGGCCTTCCGCCCCACCGCCGTCCTGCGCCCGGCCGACGGCGCGGTCGAGCTGGGCCTCGGCGTGGCGCGCCTGGAGCTGGACGTGGCGGCGCTGCCGGCCCCGTAGGGGCACTATCCTCGCCCGGGCACCCCCGACGAAGGACAGGAGCACCACACCCGTGCGCGAGGACCAGCTGTGAACGGCCGCTACGACGTGCGGGTGTGCCTGGTGGGCGACGAGTTCGTGACCGGCGTGGGCGACCCGCGCGCGCTGGGCTGGGTGGGTCGCGTCTCGGCCCGCACCCCCCGCGAGGACCGCGACATCACCCTGTACCCGCTGGGCGTGCCCGGCGAGACCACGACCGACCTGAACGCCCGCTGGCGCGACGAGACGGCCCGCCGCTTCGCCGGCGGGGACGAGCACCGCCTCGTCGTGGGCCTGGGGCACGCCGACCTCGACGCGGGCACCACGCTGGCGCGCAGCCGGCTGAACCTGGCGAACGTCCTCGACGAGTGCGAGGCGCGCGGTCTGCCGACGCTCGTGGTCGGTCCCACCCCGGTGGCCGACGAGGAGCGCAACGACCGCATCGCGGACCTCGCCGACGCCTTCGCGGACGTGTGCACCCGCCGCCGGGTCGTGTACGTGGACACCTTCGGGCCGCTGGCGAGCCACGAGGACTGGTACGCCGACCTCGCCGCCGGCGACGGGGTGCACCCCGGGCAGGCCGGTTACGGCCTGCTCGCGTGGCTGGTGCTGCACAGCGGCTGGTACGACTGGCTGGGCGTCCCGCAACCCTGACGGGCCGCACGGCACGCACCGGCCGGCACGCACCGGCGCGGTGTCACAGCAGGCGGCGCCAGTACCGCTCCGGGGCGTCCAGGAGGAAGCGCCAGTCGCGCACCAGGTCCAGCTCCTCCCACTGCACGGGCGTCAGGCCGCGCTCGTCGAGCTGGAGCACGTGCGCGCCGGGCAGCGACGTCAGCAGCGGCGAGTGCGTCGCGCACAGCACCTGCCGCCCCTCGGCGGCCGCCGCGGCGAGCGAGGCGCCCAGCAGCAGCTGGTTCTCGAACGACAGCGCCGACTCCGGCTCGTCGAGCAGCAGCACCGACGCCTCGCGCACCCACGGGCTGCGCAGCAGCACCTCGGTGAACCCCTCGCCGTGGCTGACGCGGTGCAGCGCGTGCGGGGGCGGTGGGCCGTCGCCGACGTGCGCCGCCTCCTCCAGGTAGGTGTAGAAGCGGTGCGCGGTCTCGGCGCGCAGGAAGAACACCGACCCGCGCCGCCCCGCGGAGCGCACCGCCCGCAACCGGCCGGCGAGGCCGGAGCGGTCGGTCCCGCGCCCGCGGTCCGCCCCGGCCATGTGCGCGGCCGAACCGCCCTCGGGGTGCACGCCCAGCACCTCCGCGACCGCCTCGACGAGCGTGGACTTGCCGGTGCCGTTCGCGCCGACGAGGAACGTCACCCCGGCCGGCAGGTCCAGCCCCTCGCGCAGCAGCTGCGCGACCGCCGGCACCGCGTCCGGCCAGGCGCCCGGGTCCACGGCGGCGCCGGGGACGCGCTCGACGCGCCGCACGGGACGTCCCTCGCTGCTCACGCGGCCCAGGGTGCCGCAGCCCCCCGACACCACGGCCCCCGACACCGCGGCTCCCGGAACCGCGGCCTCGCCGCAGCGGCGCGCGACCGGCCGGGCACGCGGCGGCACCGGCGTGTGACATCCGCGTAACGAACCCCCTGCGCACGCACCGCCGTGCGTTCGCACCCCGCGCGGTGGTCCACACTGTCCTGGCTCACCACGACTCCGGAGGTACGTCCCGTGCTCCTCAGCACCCCCCGCAGGTCCCTGCTCGGCGCGGCCGGCACGTTCGCGCTCGGTGCCCTGGCGCTGGCCGGGTGCGGGTCCGACTCCCTGTCCGGTGCCGAGCCCTCCTCCCCGGCGTCGACGTCCGCCGCGGCGGTCGAGGTCACCGCCGACCCCGCGCTGACCGCGATGCTGCCGCAGTCCGTGCAGGACTCCGGGGTCCTGCGCGTGGGCACCAACGCCGAGTACGCGCCCAACGAGTTCCTGCGCGACGGCGAGGTCGTCGGCATGGACATCGACCTCATGGACGCCGTGGCGGCCAAGCTGGGGGTCGAGGCGGAGTACCAGAACGCCGGGTTCGACACCCTCATCACCGGTGTGCAGGGCAACCGCTACGACGCCGCGATCTCCTCGTTCACCGTGAACCCCGAGCGGCTGCAGCAGGTGAACATGGTCCAGTACTTCAACGCCGGCACCCAGTGGGCGGTGCGCGAGGGCAACCCCGACGGGATCGACCCGCAGAACCCGTGCGGCGCGACCGTGGCCGTCCAGAACGGCACCGTGCAGGCCGACGTGGACCTGCCCGCGCGCCAGCAGGAGTGCGCCGACGCCGGGCAGCCCGCCATCGACGTGGTGCCCTTCGACTCGCAGCAGGACGCCACCGCGGCGCTCGTGCAGGGCCGCGTGCAGGCCGTGCTGGCCGACTCCCCCGTCGTGGGGTACGCCGTGCAGCAGAGCGAGGGGATCGAGCTGGTCGGCGACGTCTACGACGCCGCGCCCTACGGCGTCGTGGTGCCGAAGGAGCAGACGCAGACCGCCGAGGCGATCTCGCAGGCGCTGCGGGCGCTCGCCGAGGAGGGCGCCTACGACGCCGCGATCGAGGCGTGGGGCGCCCAGGAGGGCGCCGTGGACGAGTTCCCGGTGAACCCGGCGCAGTGAGCGGGCGCGGTCCCGTCGAGGACGCCCGGCCGGGGCGGATCGACGCGGTGGAGGTGCGCCACCCGTGGCGGTGGGTGGCGCTGGCGGTCATCGCGGTGCTCGTGGCGATGCTCGCGCACCTGCTGGTGACCAGCCCGGCGTTCGACTGGGCCTTCACCCTGGAGGTGATGAACCAGACGGCGGTCATCCGCGGCCTGCTGCTGGGCACCCTCCTGATGACGGTGCTGGCCATGGTCATCGCCGTCGTCGTCGGCGTCCTGCTGGCGATCGCGCGCCTGTCGGACAACCCGCTGCTGTCGGGCTCCGCGTGGGTCTACACGTGGTTCTTCCGCTCGGTGCCCCGGTACGTGCTGCTGTTCCTCACCGGCACCCTGGGGGCCCTGTTCGCGGACGGGCTCTCGCTGGGCGTGCCGTTCGACTTCCTGCTCACCGACGTCCTCGGCACGCCGGAGCTGCGGTTCTTCAGCGTGGACCAGGCGACGGTGTACGCCTGGCTCGGCGGGTACGCCGGCGGCGTGCTGGCGCTGGGGCTGTCCGAGGCCGCGTACATGGCGGAGATCGCGCGCGCCGGGCTGCTCAGCGTGGACCGCGGCCAGCACGAGGCGGCCGCCGCGCTGGGCATGACGCAGCGGCAGGTGATGCGCCGGATCGTCCTGCCGCAGGCGATGCGCGTCATCGTGCCGCCGACCGGCAACGAGGTCATCGCGATGGTGAAGGACACCTCGCTGCTGAGCGCCCTGCCGGTGACCGTGGAGCTCTTCTACCAGGTCACCCTCATCAGCGGCCGCACGTACCAGGTGCTGCCCGCGCTGGCCGCCGCGGTGATCTACTACCTGGTCCTGACCAGCGTGCTGATGGTCGGCCAGCACTTCCTGGAGCGGCGCTTCGGCCGCGGGTTCGGCCGGGGTCCCGGCGCGAGGACGGCGGCCGCGGGTGTCGCCGTCGGGCCGGGGGCGCAGAAGTGAGCGCCCGCGCGGCCGGCGAGCCGCTCGTGCGGGCGGTGAACGTCCACAAGTCCTTCGGGCACGTGGAGGTGCTGCGCGGCGTGGACCTCGACGTCCACGCCGGGGAGGTCGTGTGCCTGCTGGGGCCCTCCGGTTCGGGCAAGACGACGTTCCTGCGCTGCCTCAACGCCCTGGAGCGCATCGACGGCGGCCGCATCCGCGTCGACGGCGAGCTCATCGGCCTGGAGGAGCGCGGCGGCCGGCTGCACCGGCTGACGGACCGGCGCCTGGCCGAGCAGCGCCGCGACATCGGCATGGTGTTCCAGCGCTTCAACCTGTTCCCGCACATGACGGCCCTGGAGAACGTCGTCGAGGCGCCCGTGCGGGTGCGCGGGGTCGCGAAGGCGCAGGCGCGCGAGCGGGCGCTGGCGCTGCTGGAGCGCGTCGGCCTGGCCGACCGGGTGCACAGCTACCCGGCGCAGCTGTCCGGCGGGCAGCAGCAGCGCGTGGCGATCGCCCGGGCGCTGGCGATGCGGCCGAAGCTGATGCTGTTCGACGAGCCGACGTCCGCGCTGGACCCCGAGCTCGTCGGGGAGGTGCTGGCGGTGATGCGCGAGCTCGCCGCGGACGGCACCACGATGGTCGTGGTGACGCACGAGGTGGCGTTCGCCCGCGAGGTCGCCGACCAGGTGGTCTTCATGGACGGCGGTGTCGTCGTCGAGCGCGGGGCCCCCGCCGACGTCATCGGCAGCCCCCGCCACGAGCGCACCCGCACGTTCCTGGCGCGCGTGCGCGACGACGGCTGACGGCGGGTGCGGGGCGGCTCAGCGCGGGACCGGCCGCCCCGCGCCCGTCCCCGCCGGCGGCTCGCCCAGCTCACCGGTCTCCAGGACCTCGGCCGCCACGTCGCGCAGCTTGCGGTTGGCGTGCTGCGAGACCCGGCGCAGGTCGGCCATGGCCTCCTCGCGGGTGATCTTCCGCAGCGCCATGAGGACACCCACGGCGGCGCCGATGTCGCGGTTGGAGGCGACGGCCTCGGCGAGGTGGTCCGCCCGCTGCCGGTGCGCGAACGCCGAGACGGCTCCCGCCGCGACGGCCACCAGGACGTCGGCCCGGGCGCGGTGCGCGGCGGGCAGCCCTCCCGGGACGGCGTACACGTTCACGCCCGCCGCCCACTCCAGGTCCTGCGCCGGCACCAGCGGCGCCGACAGGACGCTGCCCACCCCCAGGTCCGCGAAGCGGCGCACCACGTGCGGCCAGCGCTCGTCCGCGCCCACGTCGGCCACGTGCACGGGGCGGCCGGAGGCGATGGCCTCCAGGCACGGGCCGGCACCGGCGGCGTACTGCAGCTCGTCGCCGCGCAGGGGCACGTCCCCCGAGCTGGCGACGGTGGTGGCGCGCGGGCCGCGGCGGACGGTCACGCTGGCGCCGCGCAGACCGGGCAGCACCGCCAGGAAGGTCCGCACGACGGCCTCGCCGACCTGCGCCACCTCGTGGGCGCGGCCGACCGCGGTGGAGAGCGCCTCCGCGGCGTCCGCGAGGGCGGCGACCTCCTGCTGCGGGGTCGTCGGGTCGGTCACCGACGTCAACGCTGGCCTCCCACCGATCGGGTACGAGGCTCTTGCTTGAACCGGTCGACCAGACCCTAGTGGAGGTCCCCGGCACCGGCGGCACCGGGCACCGCGCCACCGGGGCCGACCGGGTCCACGGGCCCCACCACGAGCTCCGGCGAGCGCGCCCGGGACACGCACGGCATCACGAACGCCGCCCGCTCGGCCTCGGTGAGGACCAGGTCGCGGTGCTCCGCCTCCCCGGCCAGCAGGCGCAGCCGGCACGTGCCGCAGGTCCCGGAGGCGCAGGAGGCGTCCACGGCGATCCCGGCGCGCCCCAGCGCGGTCAGCAGCGTGCTGTCCTCGCCGACGTCCACGCGCTCCCCCGTCGGCGCCCACACGGCGGTGAACGGCAGCCGGCGCCCGCCGAGCGGGTCGACGCCGGCGAAGTCCTCCACGTGCACGCGGCTGGGCCGCCAGTGCGCGGTCAGCGCCAGGACCTCCTCCACCAGCCCGGTGGGGCCGCAGCAGTACACGCGGGTGTCGTCGTCCGGCTCGGCCAGGTACGGCCACAGGTCCAGGCGGCCGTGCACGGCGCTGTGGTGCACCACGGAACCGTCGGCGCCGAACTCGTCGAGGAACACCGTCTCCGCCGGGCTGCGCGTCAGGTACAGCACGGTGACGTCCGCGCCGCCGCGCGCGCGCAGCTCGGCCACCATGGAGCGCACGGGCGTGATGCCGATGCCGCCGGCGATGAACAGGTAGCGCCGCGCCCGGCGCAGCGGGAAGGCGTTGGCGGGTTCGGACACGGCGAGCTCGTCACCGACGGCGACGTCGTCGTGCATGCTCACCGACCCGCCGCGCCCGGCGGTGTCGCGGCGCACGCACAGCACGTACCGCTGCGGGGCGCGCGAGCCGGGCTCGACGAGGCTGTAGCTGCGCCGGTGCCCGGCGGGGGTGGTGACGGCGACGTGCGCGCCGCTGCGGTAGCCGGGCAGCGCCGCACCGGCGGGGTCGGCGAGCACGAAGCGGCGCACCGACGCGGTGAGGTCCTCCGTCTCGACCACCCGCAGCCGCAGGTCCTCAGGCACGCACCCCACCGCCCACGGCCAGCGTGCCGCCGGTGACGACCTCGACGTACAGGCCCATGACCTGGTGGCCGTACGCGCGCTCCAGCAGCTGCGGCACGGGCAGGTCGCGGCGGCCGGTGGCGGGGTCGACCTCGGTGGCGGCGCAGCGCACCGTGGGCTTCTCCCCGCGCACCCGCACCCCGCCCAGGTCGAACTCGGCGCCCAGCAGGTCCTGCTCGGCGAAGGCGGGCAGGCCGTCGACGTGCACGTTGGCGCGGAAGCGCAGCGGGTCCACCGGCGCGCCGGTGCGCTGCTCCAGGTCGCGCACGGAGGCGAGGTTGAGGACGGAGACGAGCTCCATCGCGCGGTCGCCGCCGGGGGCGGTGTCGGTGAAGCGGCGCCCCTCCTCGTGCGCCCACACCGGCAGCTCGCCCGGCGGCAGGTCCAGCACGCGGGCGAACAGCTCCAGGACGCGCTGCACGCCCTCGCCGGTGCGCAGGTCCGCGCGCAGCACCTCGTGCCCGCGCACGGCGACGGTGAACGCGCCCGTGGCGGCCTCCAGCCGGGTGGTCAGGCCGGCGAGGCGCGCCTCGTCGACGAGGACGAAGAACTGCCGCTTGGAGATGCCGCGGCGCGCACCGGGCGCGTACTCGCCACCGGGCCGGGCCAGCGCGAACCACCGGTCGAAGGGGAACGCGCGCCCGGCGCTCAGCTCCACCTCGCGCAGCGGTTGCGGGCTCAGGCCCTTGACCGGGTAGACGTGCAGCGCCTCCACCCGGCCCCTCGAGCTCCCCCGCGTCGTCACGGCGCCACGGTAGCGACCGGGCCCGCTCGCCCCGCCCGCCGGCTCCCGGCTCCCCGCGCCCCGGCCGCGCGCGGCGCCCCACCACTACCCTGCTGACCGTGACGAGCCTCGCGAGCACGACGGGTGAGATGACGGCCGGCGAGAAGCGGGTCCTGGTCGCCGCCCTGGAGCGGCAGCGCCAAGCCGTGCTGTGGAAGCTGGAGGACCTCGACGACGAGCGGCTGCGCCGGTCCCTGGTGCCGTCGGGCACGTCGCTGCTCGGCATCGCCAAGCACCTGGCCTCCGTCGAGCACGGCTGGTTCGGGCGCACGTTCGGGCGGGCGAACGAGGAGGTGCCCGACGAGGCCCTGGCCGAGGACCCGCACGCGGAGTGGCGCATCCACCCGTGGGAGACCACCGAGGGCGTGCTCGCGTACTACGCGCGGGCCCGCGCCGCCTCCGACGCCGTGGTCTCCGAGCTGAAGCTCACCGACCGCGGCACCACCCGCGGCGGCGAGGCGGTCTCGCTGCGCTGGGTGCTGGTGCACATGGTCGAGGAGACCGCCCGCCACGCCGGGCACGCCGACGTGCTGCGCGAGCTGCTCGACGGCCGCACCGGGGACCGCCCCGGCGCGTGAGCACCCCCCGGCGGTGACCCGGGCGAACTTCCGGGCGCGCGGGACGAAGGTCCCGCTCGCGCCCGCCGATGGGGGGCCGTGCGATCCCTCCGTCCCCGCTCCCTGCGCTCGCAGATCCTGATCCCCGGCGTGGGGGCCGTCGTGGTCACCGCCGGCCTGCTCAGCGCCTTGACCGCCCGGCAGGTCGGCGACCTCGCCGACGCCACCTCCGGCGACGTGCGCGCCATGTCCGAGCAGTCCCTGCGCGACGCCGGCGGGCAGGTGCTGGCGACCGTCGCCACCCAGTCCGCGGCCGTGCAGGACATGCTCGACGGCGACCTGCGCGCCACCGACGAGCGGCTGCTGGCGCTGGGCGCACCGCGCCTGGAGGGCAGCACCACCTGGACGGCCACGAACCAGGTCACCAAGGAGTCCGTGCAGGTAACCGTGCCGCAGCTGCTGTTCGGCAGCACCTCGCTGGGCCAGGTGACCGACCCGGGCCAGACCGTGCCGGCGGTGGACGCCGTGGCCGCCCTGACCGGCGCCCCGGTCACCGTGTTCCAGCGCGTCAACGAGGCCGGCGACATGCTGCGGGTGGCCACGACCGTGGTCGGCGCGAACGGCAAGCGCAACATCGGCACGTACATCCCCGCGGTGAAGGAGGACGGCAGCGCCACCCCGGTCGTGGCCTCGCTGCTGGCCGGGGAGACGTACCACGGCACCGCCGTCGTCGCCGACCAGCCGTACGTGACCGTGTACGAGCCGCTGCTCATCGACGGCGAGGTCGCCGGCGCGGTGTTCGTCGGGCTGCCCCAGGCCGACGTCACCGAGGACCTGCGCACGCGGCTGGCCGAGGCCACCGTGGGCCGCACCGGCCAGTACGCCGTCTTCTCCAGCGCCGCCGCCGTGCGCGGCACCGCCGTGGTCGCCCCCGACGGGGCCGCCGACGGCGACGCGATGCTCGACGCGCGCGACGCCGACGGCGAGCCGTACGTGGAGCGCCTGCTGGCGCTGGCCGCGGACCTGCCCGACGGCGGGTTCACCACGACGACCGTCGAGCTGCCCTCCGGCCCGCAGACCGTGGGCGTCTCCCGCTACGCCGCCTACGACTGGGTGGTCACCAGCTGGCTGCCGGAGGCGGACACCGCGGCCGTCACCGACCGCATCGCCGCCGAGCGCACCGCGCTGGTGCGCGACAACGTCCTGGCCGGCCTGGCGCTCGCCGCCGTCCTGGGGGTGCTGGTGGCCGTGCTGGTGCGCCGCATCGTCGGGCGCATCACCCGCCTGACCGCGGTGCTGCGCCGGGTGGCCGACCGGGACCTGTCCGCGGCCGGCACCGCGCACGACGACGGCGCCGACGAGATCGGCGAGATGGGCCGCGCGCTGGACGCCGCGGTGGCCGGCATGCGCGAGGCGCTGACGGCCATGAGCCGGGGCGCGGGCCGCCTGTCCGGCACGGCCGCGGGCCTGGAGAGCGCCAGCGCTCAGCTGGCCGGCACCGCCGACAGCACCTCCGCGGAGATCGCGCAGGTCGCCGGGGACGCCGGTGGCGTCTCCGAGGGCGTGCGGGACGTCGCCGAGGCCGTCGAGCAGCTGCGCGCGGCCGCCGACGAGGTCTCCGCCACCACCAGCGGCGTGACGGTCGTGGCCGGCGAGGCCGTGCAGCTGGCGCAGGCCGCCACGGGCACCGTCGAGCGCCTCGGCGGCTCCTCGCAGCAGATCGCCGACGTGCTGCGCACGATCACCGCGATCGCGGGGCAGACGAACCTGCTGGCCCTGAACGCCACCATCGAGGCCGCGCGCGCCGGGGAGGCCGGCTCCGGGTTCGCCGTCGTCGCCGAGGAGGTCAAGGAGCTGGCGCGCCAGACGGCGCAGGCCACCGAGGAGATCGCCCCGACCCTGACGGCCGTGCAGACGGAGGCGGCGGCGGTGCGCGCCGACATCGACTCCATCTCCCGCACGATCGCGCACATCGACGCGCAGCAGGCCACCATCGCCTCCGCGGTCGCCGAGCAGCTGGCCACGACCACCTCCATCGGCGAGACGCTGCGCGCGGCGGCCGCCGGCTCGGGCGGCATCGCCGGGGCCCTGTCCACGGCGGCGGGCTCGGTGGCCGGCACCACCGAGCAGGCCGCCTCGGTGCGCACGGCGGTCTGCGAGCTGACGCAGGTGGCCTCGGACCTGGACGCGGTCACGCGGCAGTTCACCCTCTGAGCGCCCTCCGAGCGCGAGCGGCGCTCCCGCGCGCACCCGCCGGGCGGTTCAGCCCGGCAGGTGCGCCCGGCGCGCCGCGGGGCGGGACGCCTGCCCCGGCACGGACGAGCGGCGCCGGTCCAGCTCCAGCGTGAGCGCGTAGCCGTACACGGTCAGCGCGGTCAGCACCCACAGCCACAGGCACACCGCGACGGCACCGCCCACCTGCGCGTAGCCGCCGAACGGGGCCCCCAGGTCCACCGGGATGGCCAGGAAGAGCACGAAGCCCTGCAGGAAGCCGGAGACGAACGCCCCCGTGCCGTAGGCGCCCCACAGCGTCGCCCACCAGCCGGGCCGCACCGGGCCCAGCACCCGGTAGACGTACACCAGCACCGGGGAGACCACGAGCCAGTCCACGTTGAGGGCGACGTACACCGCCACCGCGGTGCGGGGGCCGCCGTCGCCGAACCACCCGTCCAGGAACGGGGCCACCTCCAGCACCGCGAGGAAGCCCACCGGCGCCAGCAGCACCAGCGGCGCGGCGCGCAACCGCACCCGCCACCCCCCGGCCCGCCCGCGCACCGGCGCCGGCGGCGGCTCCGGGTGGCGGACGCTGACGCGCGCGAAGCCGCGGCGCAGCCCCTCCCCGTACACGGTCGCCGGCACCAGCGCCACCAGCACCGCCAGCCAGCCGACGTCCACGGCCGTGCGCACCAGGTCGCCGACGACCCGCCCGGCGCCCTGCGCGTCGGGCAGGGCGCGCCCGACGGCGTCGCCGAGCTCGACGACGCGCTCGGGCCCCAGGAGCACGGCCAGCAGCCGCACCGCCACGACGAGCGAGGGCACCAGGGCGATCGCGGCGTAGAACGTGACACCGGCCGAGACGAGGAACAGGTCGTGGCCGTGCAGGCGGGTGCGGACGTCGGCGAACAGCGAGCGCAGCCGCACCCACCGGCCCCGTCCCGCGCCGGGGGCGCTCACGCGCCGGCCGGGACGGGCCGCGCGAGCGCCCGGCGGGGCGTCGGGGTCCTGGCCGGCGCGGCCGCGGGCACGCTCAGCGGCGCGGCGCGCGGCTCGCGCGCCCCCCGGTAGGCGCGGCGGTAGGCGGTGGGGGTGGTGCCCACCAGGCGCAGGAAGTGCTGGCGCAGCATCGCCGCGGAGGAGAAGCCGCACCGGCGGGCGACCTCGTCGACGCCCTCGTCGCCGTCCTCCAGCAGCAGCCGAGCGGCGGCGACGCGCTGCTCCAGCAGCCAGCGGTGCGGGGTGACGCCGGTCTCGGCGCGGAAGCGGCGCGCGAAGGTGCGCGGCGACATGGCGGCCGAGCGCGCCCAGCGGGCGATGTCGAGCTCCTCGTCCAGGTGGGCCGCCGCCCACGTCAGGGCGCGCTGCAGGGACTCGTCCGCGCACGGGCGCACCGGCGCCTCCACGTACTGCGCCTGCCCGCCGTCGCGGTGCGGGGGCACCACCATGCGCCGGGCGATCGCGGTGGCGACGGCGGTGCCGTGGGCCTCGCGCACCAGGTGCAGGCACAGGTCGATGCCGGCGGCGGTGCCGGCGCTGGTGGCGATCGGCCCGTCCTGCACGTAGAGGACGTCGGGCACCACCTGGACGGCGGGGAACTCCCGGGCCAGCTGCGCGGCGTAGCGGTGGTGCGTGGTGGCCCGCCGGCCGTCGAGGTAGCCGCCGCGGGCCAGGGTGAAGGCGCCGCTGCACAGGCTGGCGACGGTCGCGCCGCGCGCCAGGGCCGCGTCCAGGTGCGGGGTGAGGACGGCGGCGTCCGGCCCGCGCAGCCCCACCGAGGGGCCGACGAGGACGAGGTCGGCCTCGTCCACCGGGTCCAGGCCGTGGTCGGGGGTCAGGGTGAAGCCCTGCGCGGAGCGCACCGGCTCCCCGCCGGGGGCGCACACCGAGAACTCGAAGGCGGGCACGCCGTCGCCGGTGCGGTCGATGCCGAACACCTCGCAGCCGATGGCGAACTCGAAGGTGGAGAAGTCCTCGCCGACGACCGCGGCGACCGAGCGCAGGGAGTCCACGCGGGGAGTCTGCCAGTGCCCGGCGGAGTTGGCAGGATGACGACGAACGTCGGCAGAGCTGCCACTCGGCGGCCCGGGCGCGCGCGGGCACGCTCACACCGTGACGTTCTCCGACTGGTTCTGGCTCACCGTCCTCGTCGTCCCGCCCGCGCTGGGCCCGCTGCACTGGCACCTCACCGCCCTCGGCCGCGCCGGCGACCCCTCCACCGGACCGGACGGCCCGCAGGGTCCCAGCGGCCCGGGCGGCACCGAGCGCCCCCGGGTGCCCGCACCGCGCGGCGGCTCCGGCGCGCTGGTGCGGCGCTGACGGCGCGACGCCCCGGCGCGTGCGCGGGCGCGGCAGCGCACCGGTGGGGCGGCGGCGTCAGGTCACCAGACCCAGGCGCCGCAGCTCCACCCCCAGGTCGTGCGGGCTGCTCGCCGCCTGCTGCGCGTCCTCCAGCGTGACGACCCCGTCGCGCACCAGCTCCACCAGGTGCTGGTCGAAGGTCTGCATCCGGTAGTACCCGCCCTCGCGGATCAGGTCGGTGATCAGGTGGGTCTTGTCCGGGTCGGCGATCGCGTCCGCGATGCGCCCGGTGTTCACGCACACCTCCATGACCACGCACCGGCCGCGCCCGTCCGCGCGCGGCACCAGGCGCTGGCACACGATGCCGCGCAGCGACCCCGCCAGCGCCAGGCGCACCTGCTTCTGCTCGTGCGGGGGGAAGAAGTCGATGATGCGCGAGACCGTCTCCGCCGCGTCGATGGTGTGCAGCGTGGACATGACGAGGTGACCGGTCTCCGCCGCCGACAGCGCCGCCTTCACCGTCTCCGTGTCGCGCATCTCCCCCACCAGGATCACGTCCGGGTCCTGGCGCATCGCGGCGCGCAGCGCGCTGCCGAAGTCCGCCGTGTCCAGGCGCACCTCGCGCTGGCTGACGATCGAGCGGTTGTCCTCGTGCAGGATCTCGATGGGGTCCTCGATCGTCACGATGTGGCTCTCGCGCACCGCGTTGACGTGGTCGATCATCCCGGCCAGCGTCGTGGTCTTGCCCGAGCCCGTGGGTCCGGTCACCAGCAGCAGGCCGCGGTGCTCCAGGGCCAGCTGCTCCAGCACCGCCGGCACCCCCAGCCCCGACAGCGGCACCGCCTTCGCCGCCACCCGGCGCAGCACCAGGCCCACCGCGCCGCGCTGGCGGAACGCGTTGACGCGGAAGCGGCCACCACCGCCGGGCAGGCTGTGCGCGAAGTCCGCCTCGTTCGTGCGCGCGAACTCCTCCACCAGGTCCGGCCGCAGGATCTGCCGCAGCATCTCCTCGGTGTCGTCGGCCGTCAGCGCCGGCGCCTGCAGCTGGCGCAGCCTGCCGTCGATGCGCACCCGCGGCGGCGAGCCCGCCTTGCAGTGCAGGTCGGAGCCGCGCAGCTCCACCAGGGCCCGCAGGTAGGGCGTGATGAGCGGTTCGGCACCGTCCAGGGCCGCTCCGCGCGCGCCGGCTGCCGGGGTGCTCTCCACGATCGTCACCCAGCCCGCATCGGGCGGGCCGCGCCCGACCTTGAGCACCCGTCACCCCGTGGGACGATGGGCACCGGAGATCTCGACAGGGAGGAGCAGCTCATGAGCAAGCGAGGCCGCAAGCGCCGCTCGCGCAAGGGCAACGCCGCGAACCACGGCAAGCGCCCCAACGCCTGAGCGGGCGCGCGAACGACGAGGGGCCCCGGACCGCACGGTCCGGGGCCCCTCGTCACGTCCGGGCGCTCAGCGCGCCACGGCGCTCACCTCGGTGATGTGCACGAGGATGCGCGCCCGCAGCTGCGTCGGCGCCGTCTCGCACGGGCACCCCTCCCGGATGGCCCGCTTGAGCTTCTCGTCCTCGGCCAGCTGCGCCACGCAGCTGGCGCACTCGGCCAGGTGGACCTTCAGGCGCTCGCAGTCCAGGTCGGCCATCTCGCCGTCCAGGTACTCGAACGCCCGCTCGAGGACCTCCCGGCACTCCTGCGTCAGCGGGACGGCGGCGCGCCCCGGCTCCTCCAGCCCGCTCACGACGCCCCCTCGGTCTCCCGCACGGCACCGGACACGCCCCGGTCCACGGCGTAGTCGCGCAGCAGTTCGCGCAGCTGGCGCCGGCCCCGGTGCAAGCGCGACATCACGGTCCCGATGGGGGTGCCCATGATCTCGGCGATCTGCTTGTAGGCGAAGCCCTCCACGTCGGCGAGGTACACCGCCATGCGGAAGTCCTCCGGCACCTGCTGCAGCGCGCGCTTGACGTCGGTGTCCGGCAGGTGGTCGAGCGCCTCGGTCTCCGCCGAGCGCAGCCCGGAGGAGGTGTGCGACTCCGCCCGCGCCAGCTGCCAGTCCTCGATCTCGTCCGAGTGCGACTGCTGCGGCTCGCGCTGCTTCTTGCGGTACGTGTTGATGTACGTGTTCGTCAGGATCCGGTACAGCCAGGCCTTCAGGTTCGTGCCCGGCGCGTACTGGTGGAACGCCGCGTATGCCTTGGCGAAGGCGTCCTGGACGAGGTCCTCGGCGTCGGAGGGGTTGCGCGTCATGCGCAGCGCCGCGGAGTAGAGCTGGTCGAGGAAGGGCAGCGCGTCGCGCTCGAAGCGCGCGGCCCGCTCGTCCGCGGTCTCCTCCGAGGGTGCCCTCGAGGTCTGTTCGGTCATCGGGTTCGAGCCTAGGCCCTCACCGCGCCGGGCGCTCAGCACGCCCGTCGGACGCCGCTCGTCCCGGCGGCCCGGGGGGCCCGCCGAGCGGCGGGGCCCGGTGCGGGCACCGGCCGTCTCTACCACCAGCATGCCCGCCACAACGCCCCCCGCGACGGGCCCATTCCGCCGACGGCGCGCGGACCGGGCCGCCCGCCATCCGCCGCGCGCCGCGGTTCACGCCCCGGTGAGCTGCCCGGTGCGCAGGTCCACGACCCCCTCGAGCTCGGTCTCGGGCACCTCCTCGAGCAGGTGCGGGCCGTCCTGGCGCACGTCGCCCACCGCGCGCGGCACCGGGTGCGCGGTCAGGGAGGTGGCGAACCCGTCGCGCGGCACCGCGGCCAGCAGGGCGGTGACGTCGTCGGCGTCGTCGAGGGTGGGGTCCAGCCAGGCGTCGCGCAGGTCCCGCGGGACGAGCAGCGGCATCCGCTCGTGCAGCCGGTCCAGGCCGGGCTCGGCGGCGGCGGTGACCACCGCGAAGGTCACCAGCCAGCGGGCGGGGTCGCCGGGCGCCTTCGCCGGGTCCTGCCAGAACTCGTAGACGCCCGCGAGCGACAGCACCGAGCCGTCCGCGGCCCGCACCGCGAAGGGCTGCTTGCGCGGCTTCCCCGCCTCGTCCCGCGCCACGGGGCTGACCTGCCACTCGTACCAGGCGTCGGCCGGCACCAGGCAGCGGCGGGCCAGCGCGGCCTGCGCGAAGGACGGCTTCTCCAGCAGCGTCTCGGCGCGGGCGTTCAGCGCCCGCGGGCCGCCGGAGGCGTCCTTCGCCCAGGACGGGACCAGCCCCCAGCGCAGCGAGCGCAGCGAACGGGCCGGCGGGGCGTCGGGCTCCCCCTTGCGGAAGCGCTCCAGGACCACCGGCGGGCTGCTGGTCGGCGCCACGTTCGAGGACGGGACGAACCCGCCGGGGCCCAGGGCCACCTCCTCGACCTCGAACTCCGCCACCAGCTCGTCCACGTCCCGCCGCAGGGCGTACCGACCGCACACGGGTGCCACCCTGGCACGCGGCCCCGACACGGCCCCGGCGCGGCCCCGGCACGGTCCGGAGCACCACCCCGGCGGGTGCGCCCGCGCCGCGGGTGCGGTAGGCAACTCCCATGACTCTGGTGCGACGTGTGGCCCGACCGATGCTCGCCGCGGTCTTCATCAAGACCGGCATCGACCAGGTGCGCGGCGCCGCCGACCTCGCCCCGGCCGCCGAGCCGGTCGCCGAGCGGGTCGCCGGGCCGCTGCACCTGCCGCAGGACCCGGTGCAGCTGGTGCGCCTGAACGGGGCCGCCATGGCCGCCGCCGGCGTGCTCTTCGGCCTGGGCCGCGCCCCGCGGCTGTCGGCCGCCGTGCTGGCGGCGACCACCGCGCCCACCGCGTACGTCGCGCACCCGTTCTGGACGGAGAAGGACCGCGCGGTGCGCCAGGAGGTCCTGGGCGACTTCCTCAAGGACGTCGGCCTGCTGGGCGCGGCGCTGCTCGGGTCGGTCGACACCGCCGGCAAGCCGGGCCTGGCCTGGCGCGCGGGCCGCGCCGGCCGCGACGCGAAGCGCCTGGCGGCCGCGAAGGTCGCCTGAGCGCCGCAGCTGCCCGCCCCCGGCGGTCCCGGCCCGCGGGTCGAGGACCGTCGGGGGTTGCTGCGAGGATGCCCGCGTGAGCCCGACGACAGCCGACGCCGTCCCCCCGTCACGACCGAACCGGCCCTCGCCCGAGCTGTGGCCCGCGCCCCGCGCGGCCGGCCCGCTGGACGCCGTGGTCGCCGTGCCCGGCTCGAAGTCGCTGACGAACCGCTACCTCGTGGTGGCCGCGCTCGCCGAACGCCCCTCCCTGCTGCGCGCCCCGCTGATCTCGCGCGACACGACCCTCATGGTGGCCGGTCTGCGCGCGCTGGGCGCCCGGATCACCGAGGGCGGCGCCGAGGACGACCCGGAGGGCCTGGCGGCCGGCGACTGGCTGGTGCACCCCGGGCCGGTCACCGGGGGCGGCCGGGTGGACTGCGGCCTGGCCGGCACCGTCATGCGCTTCCTGCCGCCGGTGGCCGCGCTGGCCGCCGAGCCGGTGGCGTTCGACGGCGACCCGCGCGCCCGCGAGCGCCCCATGGGCGCGGTGCTGGACGGCCTGCGCCAGCTGGGCGCCGTCGTCGACGACGGCGGGCGGGGCCTGCTGCCGTTCAGCGTGCGCGGGCCCGCCGGCGGCCTGCGCGGCGGCTCGGTGCGCATCGACGCCTCCGGCTCCAGCCAGTTCGTCTCCGCGCTGCTGCTGGTGGGGGCGCGCTGCGCCGAGGGGCTGGAGGTCGTGCACGACGGCCCGCCGCTGCCCAGCGCGCCGCACGTGCGGATGACGGTGGAGGTGCTGCGGGACGCGGGCGTCGTCGTCGACGACGCCACCCCGGGCCGCTGGGCCGTCGAGGCGGGCGAGGTCAACGCGCTGGACGTGCAGGTGGAGCCGGACCTGTCCAACGCCGGCCCGTTCCTGGCCGCGGCGGCCGTCGCCGGTGGGCGGGTGCGGGTGCCGGGCTGGCCGCAGTCGACCACCCAGGCCGGCGACCTGCTGCGCGACGTGCTGGACCAGATGGGCGCCGAGGTGTCCCTGGACCGCGACGGCCTCGTGGTGGAGGGCAGCGGCGAGCTGTACGGCCTGGACCTGGACCTGAGCGAGGCCGGTGAGCTCGCGCCCGTGATCGCGGCGCTGGCGGCGCTGGCGTCCACCCCGACGCGGCTGCGCGGCATCGCGCACCTGCGCGGGCACGAGACCGACCGCCTCGCCGCCCTGGCCACCGAGCTGAACTCCCTGGGCGGGGACGCGGAGGAGACCGCCGACGGGCTGCTCATCCGGCCCCGCCCGCTGCACGGCGGGGTGTTCCGCACCTACGCCGACCACCGGATGGCCACCGCCGGGGCCGTGATCGGGCTGGCCGTGGAGGGCGTGCTCGTGGAGGACGTCGCCACCACCGGCAAGACGCTGCCGGACTTCCCCGGCATGTGGACGGCCATGCTCCGGGGCGAGTGAGGACGGGTGCGCAGGTGAGGCTGACGTGAGCGACCGCCGCCGCCGCTGGGACGAGGACGACGTCCGCGTCCGGCCCAACCCGCGCGGCTCGCGCCCGCGCACCAAGGAGCGCCCCGCCCACGCGGACGCGGTGCCCGCGCTGGTGGTGGCGGTGGACCGCGGCCGCTCCACCTGCCTGGCCGAGCCTGGCACGCCCGCGGAGCGCGCGGTGACGGCGATGCGCGCGCGCGAGCTGGGCCGCACCGGTGTCGTCGTCGGCGACCGGGTGGGCCTGGTGGGCGACACGTCCGGGCGCACCGACACCCTGGCGCGGATCGTGCGCATCGAGGAGCGCCGCACGGTGCTGCGGCGCACCGCCGACGACACCGACCCGGTGGAGCGCGTCGTCGTCGCCAACGCCGACCAGCTGGTGGTGGTCACGGCGGTGGCGGACCCGGAGCCGCGCGCGCGGATGGTGGACCGCTGCCTGGTGGCGGCGTACGTGGCGGGCATGCGCCCGCTGCTGTGCCTGACGAAGGGCGACCTGCGCCCGGCGCAGGAGGTGCTGAGCACGTGGGCGCCGCTGGGCCTGGACGCGGTGGTGACCTCCCGCGGCCCCGGCGGGGAGCTGACGGGCCTGGAGCAGGTGCTCGAGCGGCTGCGCGGGCGCACCAGCGTGCTCGTGGGGCACTCGGGGGTGGGCAAGTCCACGCTCGTCAACGCGCTCGTGCCGGACGCCGGGCGCGCCACGGGGCACGTCAACGCCGTCACCGGCCGCGGCCGGCACACCTCCACCTCGATGGCGGCGCTGCGCCTGCCCGGTGGTGACGGCTGGGTGGTCGACACCCCGGGGGTGCGCTCGTTCGGGCTGGCGCACGTGGACCCGGAGGCGGTGCTGAACGCCTTCCCGGACCTGCTGCCGGGCGAGCGGGAGTGCCCGCGCGGGTGCACGCACGACGAGGCGGAGTGCGCGCTGGACGCGTGGGTGGCCGCCGGTCACGCCGGCAGCGCGGGCCCCGTGCGGCTGGCCTCGTTCCGGCGGTTGCTGGCCGCCCGGCGCGGCGAGGAGCGCGAGGACGAGCGGCCGCGCGCCCGCGACCGCGAGGACGTCTAGGTGCACTGCCCGGGGACGGACGTTGGTCGGGTGAGTGCGACCTGCGCGCCTGAGCCGGGCTGCTGACGCCTGGAGCACGCCTGGAGCCGGGCCGGCTGATCGTCGAACGGGACCGGCCGATCGCCCGGGCCGCTGAGCACTCCCACGTCTCCTGAACCCACCGTCGAGCGCTGCGCCCAGCGCGACCGCGCACCGCTGGGCCCGGCCACGGCGAGCACGCGCCCGGGCGGCTGGTCCTCGACGGTGCCGCGACTGCGGAGGTGCCACCCGCTGGGCGGTCGGCCTCCCGCGAGCGCCCGATGACGATGTCGTGACGATCGGGCAGGAGGGGAGGTCCTCGCTGGTCCGGGTCGCCCGTGCGGGAGACGGTGTCGGCACCCGCACGCACGACGGAGGGCCGCAGCATGAGCAGGACCAGCAGGGGGCGCGCCGCCGCCGCGGGCGTCCTCGCCGCCGCGGCGGCCCTGAGGGTCGCCGAGCTGGCGGCCGGGCTGCTGCCCGGCAGCCGCTCCCTGGTGCTGGCCGTGGGTGATGCCGTCGTCGACAGCGCCCCCGGCTGGCTGGAGCGCTCGGCGATCGCGGCCCTCGGGACGGCGGACAAGCCCGTCCTGGTCACGACCGTCCTGGTCCTCGTGGCGCTCATCGGCGCCGGGCTCGGGCTGCTGGCCCGGCGTCGCCCGGCACCGGCCGCCGCCGGCGTCGTGCTGCTCGTCGGGCTGGGCGTCGCCGCCGCCCTGGGCGACCCGCGCGCGGGTGTGCTCGGCCCGGTCGTGGTCGGCGTGCTGGGGGCGGCGACCGGCGTCACCGCCCTCCTGCTGCTCGTGCGCGCGGGCGCGCGCGTGGACGGGCCCGCGGCCGGCGGCGTGACCCGCGGGCGGTTCCTCTCCCTCGCGGCGGGCTCCGCCGCGCTGGCGCTGGTCGGGGCGGTGAGCGGCCGCCTGCTGGTGGGCCGCGAACAGGTCGACCGGCTCCGGCGCGCGATCCGCCTCCCCGCCCCCGCGGTACCGGCCCCGCCCGTACCGCCGGACGCGGACCTCGAGATCGCCGGCCTCACCCCGCTGTTCGTGCCGAACGAGGACTTCTACCGGATCGACACGGCGCTCACCGTGCCGCAGGTCGACGCCTCCGCGTGGACGCTGAGCATCACCGGCCTCGTGGACGAGCCGTTCACGCTCACCTACGCCGAGCTCCTGGAGATGCCCCAGCTCGAGGCGGACGTCACCCTCTCCTGCGTCTCGAACGAGGTCGGCGGCGGGCTCGTCGGCAACGCCCGGTGGCAGGGCGTGCCGCTGCGCGCCCTGCTCGAGCGCGCCGGTCTCCAGGAGGGGGCGACGCAGCTCGTCGGCCGGTCGGTGGACGGCTTCTCCGCCGGCTTCCCGACGCTGACCGCCCTGGACGTCGCCGAGTCGATGGTCGCGGTCGCCATGAACGGCGAGCCGTTGCCGGCCGAGCACGGCTTCCCCGCGCGCCTGGTGGTGCCCGGTCTCTACGGGTACGTCTCGGCCACGAAGTGGCTCTCGGAGATCGAGCTCACCGGCTGGGACGACGTCGACGGGTACTGGATCCCGAGGGGGTGGGCGAAGGACGGGCCGGTGAAGACGCAGTCGCGGATCGACGTCCCCCGCCGGGGCGCCGCCGTCGCCGCCGGCCGCACGCCGGTGGCGGGCGTCGCCTGGGCGCCGACGCGCGGGATCGAGCGCGTCGAGGTGCGCGTGGACGACGGGCCGTGGCAGGAGGCGGAGCTGGCGGCGCGCCTGGACGTGGACTGCTGGCGGCAGTGGGTGCTGCCCTGGGACGCGACCCCGGGAACGCACGTCCTCGCCGTGCGCGCCACCGACGGCGCGGGTGAGGTGCAGACCGACGAGCGCACGCCGGTGGCGCCCGACGGCGCGTCCGGGCGGCACACGATCACCGTCGAGGTCGTCTGACCGCCGCTGCCGCGCGCGGGACACCGCCGGGCGCGTGTGGCGTTCCCGTGACGAAACCGCCGCGGGAGCGCCTCCGGGGTGAGAGCACCGGGGTCGGTGGGCAGGGTCCTGTCGGGCCGTGCCGAGCGGCCCCGCCGCCGCCCGGCCCACCCCGCCGGCCCGGCAGCACCCCCCACCCGGTCAGGAGCTCCCGTGACACCTCCGTCTGCTCGCCGTCCCGCACCGGCGACCCCTCCCGCACGCGTCCCCCTGCCCACCTGGGCCTCCCGCACGCTCCTGTGGGGCGTGACCGCGCTCGTCGTCGTCGCGCTCGCGTGGCTGGTGACCACTGCGCTGATGAGCCTGTCGCTGGTCGCCTTCACGCTCGCGATCGCGCTGCTCCTCACCGCCCTCCTGCGGCCGCTGGTGACGCGCCTGCGCGGCTGGGGGGTGCGCCCGGGGGGCGCGGCGGCCATCGCCCTCCTGCTGCTCGTGTCCGTCCTCGTCGGGGTCGGCGTCCTGATCGGGACCCGCGTGCGCAGCCTCAGCTTCGAGCTGGTGCCCACCCTGACCTCGGGGATCGACCAGGTCCGCGCGTGGCTCACCTCACCGCCGCTGTCGCTGGACCCCGCGCAGGTGGGCCGTCTGCGCGACCGGGTCGTCGGCGTCGTGTCCAGCGCCGTCCCGAGCCCGGTCGCCGCCGCGCAGATCCTCCTCGACGTGCTGACCGCGGTCGCCCTCGCGCTGTTCACGGTGTTCTTCCTCCTCAAGGACGGCCCGGCGATGTGGCGCTGGCTGCTCGACCGGGTCCCCGAGCGGCACCGCGGCCGCACGGACGGCGCCGGCCGCACCGCGTTCACCACCCTGGAGGGCTGGGTCGTGGGAGCGGCCGCGGTCGCCCTGGTCGACGCCGTGCTGATCGGCGGGGGCCTCCTCGTGCTCGGTGTCCCGCTCTGGCTGTCGCTGACGGTGCTGACCTTCGTCGGCGCGTTCATCCCCGTGCTGGGTGCCACCGTGAGCGGCGTGGTCGCGGTCCTGGTCACCCTCGTCACGAACGGCTGGACGGACGCGCTGATCGCCCTCGGCATCGTCCTCGTGGTGCAGCAGGTGGAGGGCAACCTGCTGCAACCGCTGCTGATGGGTCGCGCGGTCCACCTGCACCCGGTGGTCACCCTGCTCGCCGTCACCTGCGGCTACCTCCTGCTGGGCATCCCCGGCGCCGTCGTCGCCGTCCCCCTGGTCGCGGTGCTGCACCAGGTGTTCGAGTTCCTGCGGCCGCCGGAGTCGGGCGAGCTGCGGGACGGGGACGAGGGCCGGGGCGTCGCGCCGGACGACGGTGGCTCGCACGCCGAGGAGCCCGCTGCCGGGCCGGGTGCGGGTCCGGCGACGACGTAGCGGGTCCCCGCCCACCGCTCGAGCCGACGAGCGGCCGGTGACGTCCGACCTGCCGGCGCTGGGCGCCCCTCAGGACCTGCTGGTGGACCAGGAGCCCGGCCAGCGCGACGAGGAAGGCGTGCCGCTGCAGCACCAGGAGCACCCCGCCGGTCGCCGTCTCGGTGACGGCCGCGGGGTCCGGCTACGGC
Organism: Kineococcus sp. G2; assembly: GCF_037154035.1. Lineage (NCBI taxonomy): Bacteria > Bacillati > Actinomycetota > Actinomycetes > Kineosporiales > Kineosporiaceae > Kineococcus > Kineococcus sp. G2. The sequence continues at coordinate 34,983 of NZ_JBBBEM010000068.1, forward strand.
CACCGCCAGTCGGTGGTGGGTGCCGGCAGCGGACGGGGCGTCAGAGCAGCGTGGCCCAGTAGTCCCAGAAGGCGACGCCGACCAGCACGGCGATCGCGGCGAGGCTCAGCACGATCAGCAGCACCCGGTAGTCCACGACCGCGCGCGCCACGGGCCGCGCCCGCGCGGGCACGGGGAGCAGCCCGCGGTCCAGGGCGTCGGCCAGCGAGACCCAGAACGTGGCGGTCACCACCACCCACACGACCATGCAGTACGGGCACAGGGCGTGGATGGTGAACAGGGCCGCGGCGACCAGCCAGCCGACGAACACCATCCCCAGCGCCAGGCCCGCCAGCAGACCGCGCTCCACCCACCGCGGCAGCGCGGTGCCCGACAGCAGCAGCACCCCCAGCGTCGCGCACACCGCGAAGGCCGCGACGCCGAGCAGCGGGTTGGGGAAGCCGAACAGCTCCGCCTGGGGGCTGGTCATCACCGTCCCGCAGGAGATGAACGGGTTGACGTCGCAGCTGGGCCGGTAGCCGGGGTCGGCGGCCAGCCGGAAGCGGTCGACGGTGAGGACCGTGGAGGCCAGGAGGCCGATCGCGCCGCCCAGGGCGAGCAGCAGGCCCCGCGCGCGGGGGGAGACCGGCAGGTGCGACAGGTGCCGCTCATCGCCGTGCTCGTACTGGTCGTCGGGCTCGCCCCGGCGCTGCTGCGCCGCCGCGGTGCTGCCGGCCATCGCTCCTCCGTGCTCGTCGCTGCTCATCGGTGGTCGTGGGTGCTCGTCCGGTCGGCGCCCGGCCGGTGCCGGGCGTCCTCACAGCATCCTCGGCGCACCTGGGAGCGCGCTGGACGGGCCGGAGGTCCCGGCCCGTCGTCCCGGGGCGGGGACGGGCACGGCGGTAGGTTCGGCCCGTGCCCCCCACCTCCTCCTCCCCCGCGCCGACCCCGGCGACCCGGCCCCGCTACGACGACGACCTGCGCCTGGCGCACGTGATCGCCGACCAGGTGGACGGCGTGACGATGGACCGCTTCCGGGCGCAGGACCTCGCGGTGGAGACGAAGCCGGACCTGACGCCGGTGACGGACGCCGACCGCTCGGCGGAGGAGCTGATCCGCTCCCAGCTCAAGCGCACCCGCCCGCGCGACGCGGTGCTCGGCGAGGAGTTCGGCCTGGTGGGGCGCGGCTCCCGGCAGTGGGTGGTGGACCCGATCGACGGCACGAAGAACTTCGTGCGGGGGGTGCCGGTGTGGGCGACGCTCATCGCCCTGCTGGACGACGGCGAGCCGGTGGTGGGTCTGGTGTCCGCGCCGGCGCTGCAGCGGCGGTGGTGGGCGGCGACGGGCTCGGGGGCGTGGACGGGCCGCAGCCTGTCCTCGGCGACCCGCATCTCCGTCAGCGGCGTCACCGACCTGGCGGACGCGTCGCTCTCCTACTCCTCGCTGGGCGGCTGGGAGGAGCGCGGCGGCCTGGACGGCTTCCTGGCGCTGACCCGGCAGGTGTGGCGCACCCGCGCCTTCGGCGACTTCTGGTCCTACATGCTGCTCGCGGAGGGGGCGGTCGACGTGGCCGCCGAGCCGGAGCTGGCGCTGCACGACATGGCCGCGCTGGTGCCGATCGTCACCGAGGCGGGCGGGCGCTTCACCTCCCGCGCCGGGGTGGACGGCCCGCACGGCGGCGACGCCGTCGCCAGCAACGGGCACCTGCACGCCGCCGCGCTGGCGCACCTGGGCGTGCCGGCCCCGGAGCAGCCCGCGCCCGAGCAGCCGACCACCGCCTGAGGAGCCGCTGGTGAGGACACGTCCGGCCGGCACGCGCGCCGCGGTGCCCGCGGTCGTCACCGACCCGCGCGAGCGGCGGCTGATCGTCTGGGAGGTCGTCGCCGTCTTCGCCGTCTCGCTCGGCATGAGCGGGGTGCGGGCCCTGGTGCGCTTCATCGGGCTGGTGACGGCACCGGAGGCGCTGAACGCGCAGACGTCGACGGTGCTGGGCAGCTACGCCCCGGACCGGCCGTGGCTGGACCTGGCGCTGCAGCTCGTCTCGGTCGCCTCCGGCCTGGCGCCGGTGCTGCTGGTGGCGTACCTGCTGGCGCGCGGGCGGGAGTCGCTGCGCACGCTGGGCGTGGACGGGCGCAGGCCGGGCGCGGACCTGCTGGGCGGGGTGGGCCTGGCGGCGCTGATCGGCGGGTGCGGGCTGGTGCTGTACGTGAGCGCCCGCACCGCGGGGTTCAACACCAACGTCGCGGCGTCGACGTTGCCGGACGTGTGGTGGGCGGTGCCGATCTCGGTGCTGGCGGCCGCGGAGAACGGGATCCTGGAGGAGGTGCTGGTCGCCGGGTACCTGCTGCACCGGCTGGCGCAGCTGGGGGTGCGGTGGCTGCCGGCGCTGGTGGTCAGCGCGGTGCTGCGCGGCTCGTACCACCTGTACCAGGGGCTGGGCGGGTTCGTCGGCAACGTGGCGATGGGGCTGGTGTTCGGCTGGGTGTACCAGCGCTGGGGGCGGGCGATGCCCCTGGTGGTGGCGCACACCCTGATCGACGTGGCGGCCTTCGTCGGGTACGCGCTGCTGGTGGGGCGGGTGAGCTGGCTGCCCGGGTGAGCCCCACCCCGTGAGCGCCACCGCACGCTGCGCGGCCGGTGCTGGTCCGGACGGGTGAGGGGATGTGAGGGGTCGGTGCGGATGGGCGCCCGACGCGCCCCGGCGCTGCCGCCGGTGGCGGACTGACCTAGCGTGGAGGGGGTCCGACGGACGCCGACGTCCCCGCACCCCATCCGCAGGAGCCGCCCGCAGTGCCCTCGTCGCTCAGCTCAGCCCTCCCCTCGATCAGCCACTCCGTGTGGCTGACGCTCGCCGTGGCCGCCGCCTCCGCCGCCGTCGCCGTCGTGCTCGGCGAGCTGGCCGCGTTCGCGGTGCGCCGGCTGGGCCGCCGCCGCCCCATCCTCGTCACGCTCGGCCGCCGGGTGCGCAGACCGCTGGCCGGGCTGCTGGCCATCATCGCCGTACAGGTCTCGCTGGACATCTACACCGGGGCCGCGGACTGGCAACGGCCCACCTTCTTCGTGCTGAAGCTGTTCACGGTGGCGTTCGTGGCGTGGCTGACGATCGTCGCCGCGAACGCCGTGCAGGACGTGGTGCTGCGCCGGTACCCCATCGACGTGGAGGACAACCGGCGCGCGCGCCAGCGCCGCACGCAGGTCACGCTGCTGAAGCGGGTCGTCGTCGCGCTCATCATCGTGATCGCGGCCGCGTCCATGCTGCTGACGATCCCCGGGGCGCGGGCGGCGGGCGCGAGCGTGCTGGCCTCGGCCGGTCTGCTGTCGGTGGTGGCGGGCCTGGCGGCGCAGACGTCGCTGGCGAACGTGTTCGCGGGCCTGCAGATCGCCTTCACCGACGGCCTGCGCGTCGACGACGTCGTCGTCATCGAGGGCGAGTGGGGCAACATCGAGGACATCACGCTGACGTACGTGGTGGTGCGGGTGTGGGACCAGCGCCGGCTGATCCTGCCCTCGACGTACTTCACGACCACCCCGTTCGAGAACTGGACGCGCAGCTCCGCCGACGTCCTCGGCACCGTGGAGCTCGACGTGGACTGGCGCGTGCCGGTGGACCGGTTGCGTGCGCACGCGGAGCGGTTCGTGCACGAGCACCCGCTGTGGAACGGCAAGGCCTTCGGCCTGCAGGTGCTGGACGCGACGAACTCGTTCGTGAGGGTCAGGGCGCTGGTGAGCGCGAACTCCGGCGGGCAGCTGTTCGACCTGCGGTGCGCGGTGCGCGAGGAGCTGGTGGCGTTCCTGCAGCGCGAGCACCCCGAGGCGCTGCCCAGGGTGCGCGTCGAGCCCGGCGGCGGCGCCGAGCTGCCGCGGCAAGCCGCCCGCGCGGGGGCCCGGGAGGGCGTGCAGGGCCAGCCGCAGAGGTCCACCGGCGAGTGGATGGACGGCGTGGCCGTGGAGCGGGACCGCTCGCAGCGTTGACCGGCTCCGGGACCGCTCGTGAACCGTTCGTGAACCGCTGCGCGACCGCCTACCAGACGAGTGCAACGAGTCGATGACACTGTGACGCAACACACATCAGCGCGAGGGGGGTCTTCGGTCAAGGGGAACGGTGTCCCGGGCGAAGAACAGGCACGTGCCCCTCGACGCCCTCGTCTCCTCGCTCGGCCTGCTCGCCGCCGCCGTCGGCATCGTCACCGGTGTCCCCCAGCTCGTCCGCCTCCTGCGCTCCCCCGACGCCAGCGGGCTGTCCTTCTCCTCCTCGGTCCTCGGCGTGCTCGGCGCGGGCACCTGGCTGACCTACGGCCTGCTGCTGCTGGACGCCGCGCAGATCGTCGCGAACGTGCCCGGCCTGACCTGCGCCGCCGCCACCGCCGTGCTGGCCGCCCGCCGCCTGGGCGTGCCGCTGTCCCGGGGCCTGGCCGCGGTGGCCGCCTGGACGCCCCTGGTCGTCGCGGCCCACCTGGCCGGCGGCGCCACCCTCGTCGGGGCTCTGGCCACGGCCGTCTCCCTGGTGCGGATGGTCCCGCAGGTGCGCACCGCCTTCGGCAGCGGCTCGCTGGCCGGCCTGGCACCGGGCACCTACGTGCTCACCCAGGTGTCGGGCGCCCTGTGGACCGTGTACGGCGCGGCGACCGGGCAGCCCTCCGTCGTCGTGTGCTCGCTGGTCTCGGCCCTGCTCGCCGGCGTGGTCCTCTCCCGCCGCCTGCCCCCGCGCCACGTGGTGCGGGCCCTGCACGCGGGCCGCTTCGGCCTGCCGGGTCAGCTGCTGGTGCGTCCGCTCGTCGCGCTGGCGCGACCGGGGGTGGCGCTGGCCGCCTGAGGGGCGACCACCAGCTCCGACGCCACGGCCGCCGCCGACGGGCGCACCCCGTCGAGCAGCGCGGCACCGGTGGCGGTGGGGTGCAGCACCACCCTGCGGCGGTCGGCGGGATCGGTCGCCCGGTACACCGCACCGGTCTCCACGAGGGCGTCGGCGGCGCGGGTCGCGGTGGCCGGGGCCATCACCAGCGCGTCGGCGACGTCCGACATCGAGGCCCCCGGGTTCGCCACCACGTGCTCCAGCACCCGCCAGCGGTCCACCGTCAGGCCGTGCTCGCGCAGGGCCCCGGCGAGGCGGTCCTCCGCCAGCGCGGCCAGCCGCAGGGTCCTCAGCAGGTCCGATGCGCTCACGCGGGGCTCCGTCCGCAGGGGCACCCGCGCGCGGCGGGTGTGGGATCGTGCCCAGCATGGCAGAGGGCCCGCGCCCCGCACCGGGCGCGTTCCGGGTGGCGCTGCTGCTGCCCCGGCGCGGGCCGTCGGGGATGTTCGGGCCGGCCTGCCGCGCCGCCGCGGAGCTGGCCGCCGCCGAGGTCGAGCGCGACGGCGGGGTCGGCGGACGGCGGGTGGAGCTCGTCGACGTCGACGCGGGCGCGGACCCGGCGGCGGTCGCCCGCGAGGTGGCCGCCCTGGTGGGCACCGGCGCGGTCGACGCGGTGACCGGCTGGCACCTGTCGACCGTCCGCCGGGCCGTGGCGCCCGTCGTGGCCGGGCGCGTGCCGTACGTCTACGCCACCGCCTACGAGGGCGGCGAGCAGCACGACGGGGTCCTGTGCAGCGGGGAGCTGCCCGGCGAGCAGGTGGTCGCCGCCCTGCGCTGGCTGGGCGAGCAGGCCGGGCTGCGCCGCTGGTTCGTCGTCGGCGACGACTACGTCTGGCCCCGCACCACCGCCCGCCGGGTGGCCCGGGCGCTGGCTGCGAGCGGCACGGCCCTGACCGGCAGCCGCTTCGTGCCCCTGGGCTGCGACGACGAGACGACCTGGCGGGCCGCCGTCCAGGCGTGCGCGCGCAGCGGCGCCGACGGGGTCCTCATGCTGCTCGTCGGCACCGACGGGGTGCGCTTCAACCGGGCCTTCGCCGCCGCCGGCCTGGACGCGGCGATGTTCCGGTTCAGCCCCTTCATGGACGAGACGATGCTGCTGGCCAGCGGCCCGGACGCCACCCGGGGCCTGTTCGCGTCCGCGGGGTGGTTCGCCGGGCTGCCCGGCGCCTCGGCCGCGGAGTTCTCCCGGGGCTTCGCCACCGCCTTCGACCTGCTGGCGGGCACCGGCCCCGCCGGCACCTCCGCCGCACCCGCGCCCGGGACGATGGCCGAGGCCACGTACTCCGCGCTGCGGCTGCTGGCCGGCCTGGGCGGCGGGGAGCACCCGGGCGTGGAGCACGTGCGGCGCGCGCTGGCCGGGGCGGCGTGGGACTCCCCGCACGGGACGGTGCGGCTTCGCCGGGGGGTCGCCGGCCACCCGGTGCACGTCGCGGTCGCGGACGGGGCGGTCTTCGACGTGCTCGCCCGGGTGAACGGCGGGAGGGGCCGGCCGGGCACCTCCGGCTGACCGCGGGCCGCGATCCTGCGCTCCGTGTTTCCGGCGTGTTTCACGTCCGTAAAAAGCTGTCGCGAACCCCCGCGGAGGTTTGCCGGGCCGATCGGCGCACCCCTAGCGTCGCAGTCCTTCCAGTTGGAAGGTTCCCCGTCGAGAGGCCCCGCGATGAGCCAGCACGCCCCCGGCGCCACGCCGCCCACCGGCACGAGCACCTCCACCGTCCCCGGCACCACCGCGGCGACGTCGGAGACGCTGGAGGACTACACCCTCCGGTTCGCCCCGCGCAGCTACCGCCGCTGGACCCCGGGCGTCGTCGCGACCTCCGCCCTCGGCGGCATCGCCTACCTGGCCGACTTCTCCATCGGCGCGAACATCGGCATCGCCCACGGGACGGTCAACGCGCTGCTGGGCATCGCCGTGGCGGCGGTCGTCATCTTCGTGAGCGGTTTCCCGCTGGCGTACTACGCCGCCCGCTACAACATCGACCTGGACCTCATCACCCGCGGATCGGGTTTCGGGTACTACGGGTCCGTCCTGACGAACGTCATCTTCGCGACGTTCACGTTCATCTTCTTCGCCCTCGAGGGTTCCATCATGGCGCAGGGCCTGCACCTGGGCCTGGGCGTCCCGCTGTGGGCGGGGTACGCGGTCTCCACCATCATCGTCATCCCGCTGGTGGTGTACGGCATGAAGGTGCTGTCCACGCTGCAGGTGTGGACCACGCCGTTGTGGCTGGTGCTCATGGTGATCCCCTTCGCGTACCTGGTCATCGCGAACCCCGACTCGGTGGGCGAGTTCTTCTCCTACACCGGCGCGGACGGCAGCGGCTCGTCGGTGAGCGTGGCGTCCGTGCTGCTGGCCGCCGGCGTCTGCCTCTCGCTCATGGCGCAGATCGCCGAGCAGATCGACTACCTGCGGTTCATGCCGCCGCGCACCGCCGAGAACAGCCGGCGCTGGTGGACGGCCGTGGTGATGGCCGGTCCCGGCTGGGTCGTCTTCGGTGCGATCAAGCAGGCCGTCGGGCTGTTCATCGCCGTGTACCTCATCGCCACGCTGGACCCGCAGGCCTCCGCCACCGCGAACGAGCCGGTGCACCAGTTCCTCGGCGTGTACGAGGAGATGATGCCGGGCTGGCTGGCGATGACCCTGGCCGTCGTCCTCGTCGTCATCAGCCAGATCAAGATCAACGTGACGAACGCCTACTCCGGGTCGCTGGCGTGGACGAACTCCTTCACGCGCGTGACCAAGCGCTACCCGGGCCGGATGGTGTTCGTCGTGGTGAACCTCGTCATCGCGCTGACGCTGATGGAGGCGAACATGTTCGACTTCCTCAACACCATCCTGGGTTTCTACGCCAACTGCGCGATGGCGTGGGTCATCACGGTGGCCACCGACATCGTCGTCAACAAGCACCTGCTGGGGATCTCGCCGAAGGTTCCGGAGTTCCGCCGCGGCATGCTGTACGCGGTGAACCCGGTCGGGTTCGTCTCGGTGCTGCTGTCCGCCGGGCTGTCGATCGCCGTGTTCTTCGGTGCGTTCGGCGAGAGCGTCCAGCCGTACTCCCCCGTCGTCGCGGTCGTCCTGGCGGTGATCTGCCCGCCGGTCCTGGCGATCGCCACGCGCGGGCGGTACTACCTGCGCCGCGACGACGACGGCCTGGCGCTGCCGATGTTCGACGCGGACGGCAACCCCTCCGGCGAGGTCCTCACCTGCCACGTGTGCCGGCAGGACTACGAGCGCCCCGACCTGGCCGCCTGCGCCACGCACGACGACGTCGTCTGCTCGCTGTGCCTGAGCACCGACAAGGTCGCCGACCACGTGCTGCCCGCGCGTCCGTGAGGAACGTGCCCGTGGGAGGGTTCGCCCCGTGCACCTGAGCCCTGCCGACACCGAGAAGCTGCTGATGGCGGTCGCGGGCATGGTGGCCCGCGACCGCCTGTCGCGCGGCGTGAAGCTGAACCACCCGGAGGCGGTGGCCCTGCTGAGCTGCTGGGTCGTGGAGCGGGCCCGCGAGGGCGCGCTGGTGAGCGAGCTGATGGAGTCCGGCCGGCGGGTGCTCACCCGCTCGCAGGTGATGCCGGGGGTGGCGGAGGTGCTGCACGACGTGCAGGTCGAGGCGACCTTCCCCGACGGCCGCAAGCTCGTCACCCTGCACGACCCGATCGGCGAGGACGACGGGGCCGCCCCCACCGGGGAGGGCGAGGCGCCCGGGGCGATCCGGGTGCGCCCGGGGACGATCGCGCTGAACGCCGACCGCGGCGAGCACGAGCGGCTGGAGCTCGTGGTGGAGAACACCGGCGACCGCCCCGTGCAGATCGGCTCGCACCTGCACCTGCCCGACGCGAACCCCGCGCTGCGCTTCGACCGCGCCGCCGCCCGGGGTTTCCGCCTCGACGTCCCCTCGGGCACGTCGGTGCGCTTCGAGCCGGGCGTCTCGCGCACCGTCGCCGCCGTGGCGCTGCGCGGTGCGCGCCGCGTCCCCGGCGTGCAGGTCGACCGTTCCCACCTCGGACAGGCAGGTTCCCTCGATGGCTGAGCCGGACGTGACCAGGATCGACCGGGGCGCCTACGCGGCCCTGTACGGGCCCACCACGGGCGACCAGGTGCGCCTGGGCGACACCGACCTGTGGATCGAGGTGGAGGCCGACCTCACCGCGGGCGGGGAGGAGGCGGTGTTCGGCGGCGGCAAGTCGATCCGCGAGTCGATGGCGCAGGGCACCACCACGCGCGCCGAGGGCGCACCGGACACCGTCATCACGAACGTCGTGGTCCTGGACCACACCGGCGTGTTCCGCGCCGACGTCGGGATCCGCGACGGGCGCATCAGCGGCATCGGCCGCGCGGGGAACCCCGACGTCGCCGACGGCGTGCACCCGGCGCTGCGGATCGGCCCGTCCACCGACGTGATCTCCGGCGAGCGGAAGATCCTCACCGCCGGCGGCATCGACACCCACGTGCACCTCATCTCCCCCTCGCAGCTGCACGAGGCGCTGGCCGCGGGCCTGACGACCATCGCCGGCGGGGGCACCGGCCCCAGCGAGGGGTCCAAGGCCACCACCGTCACCCCGGGCGCCTGGCACCTCGCGCACGCGCACCGGGCGCTGGACGCGGTTCCGCTGAACGTCCTGCTGCTGGGCAAGGGGAACACCGTCAGCGCGGCCGGGTTGGCCGAGCAGGCCCTGGCCGGCGCCGGCGGTTACAAGGTCCACGAGGACTGGGGCTCGAGCCCCGCCGCGATCGACGCGGCCCTGCGCGCGGCGGAGGAGTTCGGGTTGCAGGTCGCCCTGCACTCGGACTCCCTCAACGAGGCCGGGTACGTCGACTCCACGATCGCCGCGATCGGCGGCCGCTCGATCCACGCGTTCCACACCGAGGGCGCGGGCGGCGGGCACGCCCCGGACATCATCACGGTGGCGGGGCTGCCGAACGTGGTCCCCGGCTCGACGAACCCCACCCTGCCGCACACGGTGAACACCGTCCCCGAGCACCTCGACATGCTGCTCGTGTGCCACCACCTGAACCCCCGGGTGCCCGAGGACCTGGCGTTCGCGGAGTCGCGCATCCGCGCCACGACGATCGCCGCCGAGGACGTCCTGCACGACCTCGGGGCCCTGTCCATCACCAGCTCCGACGCGCAGGCGATGGGCCGCATCGGCGAGGTGATCACCCGCACCTGGCAGGTCGCGCACGTCATGAAGCACCGGCGCGGCCGGCTGAGCGAGAACTCCCCCGCGGACAACGAGCGCGCCCGCCGCTACGTCGCCAAGTACACGATCAACCCGGCGGTCGCGCACGGCGTCGACCACCTCGTCGGCTCCGTGGAGGTCGGCAAGATGGCCGACCTGGTGCTGTGGGACCCGGCGTTCTTCGGGGTGCGTCCCTCGGTGGTGCTCAAGGGCGGTGCGCTGGTGCTGGGCGCCCTGGGCGACCCGAACGCCTCCATCCCCACCCCGCAGCCGGTGCTGCTGCGCCCGGCGCTGATGCACCCGAACGGCGCGGACGTGTCCGTCTCGTTCGTCTCCCCCGCCGCCCTGGACGACGGCCTCGCCGGCCGCCTGGGCCTGCGCAGGCGCCTGGAGGCCGTCCGGGACACCCGCGCGGTCGGCAAGGCGCAGATGGTCCACAACGACGCGCTGCCGGACATCCGGGTGGACCCCGAGACGTTCGCCATCACGATCGACGGGGACCTCGTCGAACCCTCTCCCGCCGCGGAACTTCCGCTGGCGCAGCGGTACCAGCTGTTCTGATGGCCACCCCGCCCCCCGCCCCCTCCCCCGACCTGGTGCTGGCGCTGCTGGCCGACGCCCGCCTGCCCGTCGGCGGCCACACCCAGTCCGGCGGCCTCGAACCGGCGCTGGTGCACGGCGGCCTCACCTCCGCCGACGTGCCGGCGTTCCTGCGCGGGCGGCTGGCCACCGTCGTCGCCGTCGAGGCCGGCACCGCGGTCGTGGCGCGCCACCGCGCGCTGACCGCCGGAGCCTTGGGCTCGGCACCCGGCGAGGAGGCGTCCGGCGAGGCGGTGTTCGGTGACGTGGAGGAGGCGTGGGCCGCCCGCACGGCGAGCGCCCCGCTGCGCGAGGCGTCCCGCACGCTGGGCCGCGGCTACCTGCGCCTGGCGCAGCGGTTGTGGCCGGGTTCCGCGGTCCTGGACGCGCTGGGCCGCCGGCCGCCTCGCCCGCTGGTCCTGGGCGCGGTCGCCGCCCTCGCCGGGCTGGACGCGGCCCGCCTGGTGCGGCTGTGCGGGCACGAGGACGCCGCCACCCTGGGTGCGGCCGCCCTCAAGCTGGACCCGCTGGACCCGGCCGAGACCGTGGTGTGGACCCTGGCGGCGCACCCGCTCGTGGAGGAGCTCGTGCCGCGCCTGGTGGGGCTCACCGACCCCGCCGAGATCCCCGCCGGCAGCGCTCCCCTCGTGGAGGAGCACTCCCTGCGCCACGCCCGCACCACCCACCGCCTGTTCCAGGCGTGACCCCCGGACCCCGAACCCCTCAGCGCCGCACCACCACCGCACCACCACCGCACCACCACCGCACCGACCCGGAGGAACCCCGTGTCCCAGCCCACCCGCTCGTTCCGCCTCGGCGTCGCCGGGCCCGTCGGCACCGGCAAGAGCTCGCTCATCGCGCTGCTGTGCCGGGAGCTGTCCGCCGAGCTGCGCATCGGCGTCGTCACCAACGACATCTACACCGACGAGGACGCGAGGTTCCTGCGCTCGGCGGGCGTGCTCGAGCCCGAGCGCATCCGGGCGGTGGAGACCGGCGCCTGCCCGCACACCGCCATCCGCGACGACGTCACCGCGAACCTGCTGGCGGTGGAGGACCTGGAGGCGGACTTCGCCCCCCTGGACCTGGTGCTCGTGGAGTCCGGCGGCGACAACCTCACCGCCACGTTCTCCCCCGCCCTCGTCGACGCGCAGGTGTTCGTCCTGGACGTCGCCGGCGGCGGGGACGTGGCCCGCAAGGGCGGGCCCGGCATCGCCCGCGCCGACCTGCTGGTGCTGAACAAGACCGACCTGGCCCCGCACGTGGGCGTGGACGTGCCGCGGATGCTCGCCGACGCGCTGGCGGCCCGCGGGCACCGCGACGACCGGCCCGTCGTGGCGCTCTCGCGCACCGACCGCCCTTCGGTGGAGCAGCTCACGGCGTGGCTGCGCGGTGTCCTGGCGGAGTTCCGCGCCGGCCGGCACGAACCGCGCGACCCGGGCCCGATGGCGCCGCACTCGCACGCCGACGGCACCACCCACGAGCACGACCACACCCCTGAGCACGACCACCCGCACGAGCACCTGCCGGCGTGACCCGCGTCCACCTCCACCCCGGCGGACGGCTCGACCTGGCCACCGGCGCCCTGGTCCCCCGGCTGCTGTCCCGCTCCCGGGACGGGGCGCGGGTGGCGCTGGTGGGGGCCCGGGCGCTGCTGCTGGCCGGCGACGACGTCCACCTCGACGTGGCCGTGGGCGCGGGCTGTGCGCTGGAGCTGGTGGAGGTGGCCGGCACGGTCGCCTTCGACCAGCGCGGCGGGCCACCCGCGTCCTGGCGGGTGCGGGTGCGGCTGGGTGCGGGAGCCCGGCTGAGCTGGCACGGCGAGCCGTTCGTGGTGGCGACCGGGGCAGCCGTCGAGCGCTCCACCGACGTGGAGCTGGCGGAGGGGGCCGTGGCGCTGCTGCGCGAGACGCTCGTGCTCGGCCGCACCGGCGAGCGCGGCGGGGCGCTGCTGGCCCGCACCCGCGCGCACCTGGCCGGCCGGCCCCTGCTGGCGGAGGACCTGGACCTGCGTGAGCCGGCCCTGCGCTCCTCGCCCGCCGTCCTCGGCGCCGCCCGCTGCGTGGACAGCGTCGCGCTGCTGGGCACCCGGCCACCGGGCGAGGAACCGGACGCGCTGCACCTGCAGGGCCCGGGAGCCCTGGCGCGCACCCTCACCGCCGACGCGCACACCAGCGCTCTGGGGGCGGTGTGGAGGCGCTGGCTGCCGCGGGTGGCACCGGCCGCACCACCCCGTCCGTGATCCCGCGCGGAGCACGAACGCGCGTGCGAGGCTGCCGCGGTGGCCGGGCACGCGGACGCCGAGCGGCAGCTCGCCCGCGCCGACCGCCTGGAGCGGGCGGTGGCGCGCGACGGCCCCGCGTGCGTGTGGTGCGGGCGGGAGCTGAGCGGCCTGGTCCGCCCCACCACCGACCACCTGGTGCCGCGGGTCAAGGGCGGGCCGTCGTGGCTGGAGAACGAGGTGGCGGCGTGCCGGCGCTGCAACGGCGAGCGCGGGCACGCCTCCCCGGTGGACTGGCTGCTGGAGTGCCGCCGGCGCGGGTGGCCGGCGGACCCGGTGTGGCTGCGACGGCGGCTGGAGGAGCTGGACGCGGCCGTCGCCGCCCGCGGTGGTCAGCGCCGCGCGCGCCCCTACGTGCAGGCGCAGCTGCGCCGGGCGCGCCGCCTGGCCGGGACGGCCTGAGCGGCGCACCCGGTGCGGCTCAGCGCAGGAACCACTCCCCGGGCTCGGCGAGGCGCTCGACGTCGTCCGGGCCCCAGGTGCCCTCGGCGTACGGCAGCACCTGCGGACGCTCGTTCGAGAACCGCTCGATCGCCCGCCACGCGGCGCGCAGGCCGTCCACGCCGGTGAACAGGGAGCGGTCGCCGGTCAGGACGTGGTCGATGAGGTGCGCGTACGGCAGCGCCGGCTCGGTCCCCTCGAAGCGGTCCAGCGGCAGGCTCGCCGTGCCGCGCACGGTGCCGCCGGCGACGCCCGGCCGGCGCACCGCGACGCCGACGTCCAGCGAACCGCCCTCGAGCAGCGAGAAGCTGACCACCGCGGGCTCGCCTCCCGGCTCACCACCCGCGTACGGCCCCTCGGCGGGCGGCTTCAGGACCAGGGTGATGCGCTGCTCGTCGGCCGCCATCTTCTTGCCGCTGCGCAGCAGGAACGGCACGCCCTCCCAGCGCTCGTCGTCGACCCACAGCCGCGCGGCGGCCAGGGTGTCGGTCGTCGAGCCGTCGGCGACGCCGTCGATGTCCGTGTAGCCCTCGAACTGCCCGAGCACCACCTCAGCCGGGTCGAGCTCGCGGAAGCGCTGCAGCGCAGCGTCCCTGGCGGCCTGCACGGTCTCCGGGCGCAGGTCGGCGGGCGGCTCCATCGCCACGGTCGCGGCCAGCTGGAACAGGTGGGTGACGATCATGTCGAGGAAGGCGCCGGTGGCGTCGTAGAAGTCGGCGCGCTGGGCGACGTCCAGGGTCTCGGCGATGTCGATCTGCACCTGGGCGACGTGCTCGCGGTTCCAGATCCCCGCCAGCCACGGGTTCGCCAGGCGCGCGTGGATGAGGTCCTGGGCGGCCTCGAACGCCAGGAAGTGGTCGATGCGGAAGACCTGCTCCTCGGCGAAGACGCGCTGCACCTCCGCGTCCAGCTCCTCGAAGCTCGCCAGCGACGTGCCGTACGGCTTCTCGTAGACGATGCGGGCGCCGGCGGCCAGGCCGTGCGCGTCGAACGCCTTCGTGACGTCGAGGAAGGCGCCCGGCGGGATCGCCAGGTAGTGCACGAGCTGCACGTCGTCCTCACCTGCGCCGAGCTGCTCGCGGGCCTCGGCCAGCACGTCGAGCAGGGCGCCGGGGTCGTCGGCGCTGAACCCGCCGCTGGCGAAGAGCAGGTGCTCGGCGAAGTCGTCCCAGGGGCCCTCGGACGGCTGCGGGCCGAACTCCTCCAGCGCCTGCCTGATGTACTGCCGGAACTCGTCGTGGGTCATCTCGCCGCGGCTGCTGCCCACGATCCGCCACCGCTCGGGCAGTCGCCCCAGGGCGGCGAGCTGGAAGAACGCGGGCATCACCAGCCGGCGCGACAGGTCGCCCGTCGCCCCGAACATGACGAACACCGTGGGCTTCTCGTCCCGCTGAGCCTGCTGCTGGGGCTGCTGCTGGGACTGCGCTGTCTCGGTCACGGGGCGAACGCTATTGCCCGCGGCGCCGGCGCGCAGAGTAGGGTGCGGATCGTGACCACCACGACGACCTCCGTGCGCCCGGGCCGCCGCCCGCGCGCGCTGAGCGGTGCGTGGTGGTGGGTGTCGGCGGTCGCCTGACGCTCCCACGTCCCGGTGGCCGCCTCGTCGAGGAGGCCCACCACCCGGGACGACCCCCTCGACGGCCGGCCGCGCCAGCCCCACCGAGGAGGAACCCCCCGTGCCGCACCCCGACCCCGCCGCGCTCGTCGATCAGCTGCTGCGCGGCGACGCGCCGTTCGCGCTGCTGCGCCGCCTGGACCCCCGCACCGGCGAGCCCGGTCCCGTGGAGGTGCTGCGCGGGCCCGTGAGCACCGTCGAGCACCTCGCGGACGTGCCGCTGCCCACCGGGGCGCCAGGAGCGGCGAGCCTGGACGCGCTGGCGCTGGTGCCGTTCCGGCAGCTGCGCGAGCGCGGGTTCGACGTCCACGACGACGGCACGCCCCTGCGGGTGCTGCGCGTCGAGCAGGCCGAGGAGCTGGGCCTGGAGGACGCGCTGCGCGTGCTGCCCGACGCGGAGGTGCCGCTGCGCGACGTCGCGCCCGACCTGTCCGACGACGACTACGCCGCCGTGGTGCGCCGCATCATCGACGACGAGATCTCCCAGGGCTCGGGCGCGAACTTCGTCATCCGCCGCGACGTCGACGGCGTGATCGACGGCTTCACCGCGACCACCGCGCTGAGCCTGTTCCGCCGCCTGCTGGTGGCCGAGCAGGGCGCCTACTGGACGTTCGTGGTGCACGTGCCCGGCGAGGACGGGACCAGCCGGACCCTCGTGGGCGCGAGCCCGGAGGTGCACGTGCGGATGGCCCGCGGCGAGGTCGTCATGAACCCCATCTCCGGCACCTACCGCTACCCGGCGACCGGCCCCGACGCCGACGGCCTGGTGGAGTTCCTCGCCGACCCCAAGGAGGTCGAGGAGCTGTTCATGGTGGTCGACGAGGAGCTGAAGATGATGTGCTCCGTCGGCGACCTGGGCGGCACCGTGCACGGGCCGTACCTGCGGGAGATGGCGAACCTCGCGCACACCGAGTTCGAGCTGCGCGGGCGCTCCACCCTGGACGCGCGGGAGGTGCTGCGGCAGACCATGTTCGCCGCCACCGTCACGGGCAGCCCGCTGCAGAGCGCCTGCCGGGTCATCAAGCGGTTCGAGCCGTCCGGGCGCGCCTACTACGCCGGGGCGCTGGCGCTGCTGGGCCGCGACGGCGACGGCGCGCAGACGCTGGACTCCCCCATCCTCATCCGCACCGCCGACGTGCGCACCGACGCGACCGGAACGGGCCGGGTGCGCGTGTCGGTGGGCGCGACCCTGGTGCGCGGCTCCACCCCGGAGGGCGAGGTCGCCGAGACGCACGCGAAGTCCGCGGGCGTGCTGCGCGCCCTGGGCGCCCTGCCGCCGCTGCCGCGCCGCGAGGACGCCGGGGCGGGGACGCCGGCGCGGCGGGTGCCGCTGCTGGCCGACCCGCGGGTGGCGACCCTGCTGGCCTCGCGCCGCGACCGGCTGGCGCGGTTCTGGCTGGAGCCGCAGCGGCAGCCGGAGGGCGCACCGCTGGGCGAGGCGCTCGTGGTGGACGCCGAGGACACGTTCACGGCGATGCTGGTGCACCTGCTGGCCTCGGCCGGGCTGCGCGCGCGCGTCCTGCGCTACGACGACCCGGGCCTGGCCGCGGCGCTGGCCGCGCACCGCGGCCTGGTGGTGCTCGGTCCCGGCCCCGGCGACCCCGAGGACCCCGCCGACCCGCGCATCCGCCGGTTGCGGGAGCTGGCCCGCGACCTGGGGGCGGCCGCGCGCGAGGGCGGGAACCCGCTGCTGGGCGTGTGCCTGGGCCACCAGCTGCTCGCCGGCACGCTGGGCCTGCCGCTGCGCCGCAAGGACGCCCCGCACCAGGGCACCCAGCTGGAGGTGGACCTCTTCGGCCGGCGCGCGACCGTGGGGTTCTACAACTCCTTCACCGCGCGCGTCGACGCCGGGGCCGTGGACCGCCTGGCCGCGCAGGGCACCGAGGTGGCGACCGGGCCGGCCGACGAGGTGGTGGCGCTGCGCGGCCGCGGGTTCGCCGGCATCCAGTTCCACCCCGAGTCCGTGCTGACGCTGGAGGGTCCGGACCTGCTGCGCTCGGTGGTGCAGCCGCTCGTGGGCCGCTGACCCGGCCCCGCGGTCCCGGCCCGTCGCTCCCGGCGCGCCTCCTCGCCCCCGGCCCCGCCCCCTGGGCACCGTGGTCGTGCCCCGGGACGGTCCCGGGGCCGGAGCGCGACGGGAGCGACGTGGACGACTGCTGGCACACCTTCAGCCCCCACGACCGGCGGCGGGCCGCCTCCGCGGACGGCACCCGCCCCGACGCGCGGGTGCTCTCCCCCTGCCTGGACTGCGGCCGCGTCGTGGACCTGCTGTCCCCGCTGCCCAGCCCGCAGGGCACCGCCCTGTTCGACCTGGGCCGCCCGCCCCGCTGACACCCCGCGAGCCGCAGCGGGGCGGGACGCGCCGCTACAGGCGCGGGTCGACCGGTTCGGACTCCAGCGCCAGGACCGCGAACACGCACTCGTGGACCCGCCACAGCGGTTCCGCGCGCGCTGCGCGAGCCAGCCCCTCCAGGCCGAGGGCGTGCTCGCGCAGCGCGGCCGAGCGCTTGCGGCCCAGCGAGCGCTGCCGCAGCCGCAGCAGGTTCTCCTCGCGCAGGTAGTCCGGGCCGTAGACCAGCCGCAGGTACTCGCGCCCGCGCACCTTCAGCCCCGGCTGCACGAGGCCGCGCGGCCCGCGCACCCGGTTCGCGGCGGGTTTGACGACCATCCCCTCCCCGCCGCCCGCGGTCAGCTCCTCCCACCACGCGGTGGCCGCGGCGGTGGAGCCGTCGTCGGTGGTGTCCACGTCGAGGCGGCGGGTGCCGGCCAGGCGGTCCGGGCCGGACGCCACGAGGCGGTCGGCGACGTCCAGGTGCCAGGCGTGCGGACGCTCCTCGAAGGTGGCGCCCTGCGCGGCGAGCAGCGCGAACGGCGCGAACCGCACGCCGTCGAGCCCGTCCGTGGGCCAGCAGTAGCGGCGGTACGCCTCGCGGAACGCCTCGGCGCCGGCGGCGCGCTCGGTGGTGCGCGTCAGCAGGGCCGCCACGTCCGCGCCGCGGGAGGCGGCGCGCTCGAGCACGTCCACCGCGAACGGCAGGGCGGCGTGGGCGGCCGCGCCCACGGCGGCGTACTGCCCGCGCAGCAGCGCCTCCGCCTTCGCGTTCCACGGCAGCAGCTCACCGTCCAGCAGCAGCCAGCCGGTGCCCAGCTCCTCGAACAGCCCCGCCCGCTCGCACGCCGTGCGCAGCTCACCCACGAGCTGCTCGGTGGCCGCGGGGGCGAAGAAGCTGCGGCCGGTGCGCGTCCACACCGCGCCGGTGGCGCCGCCGGGCGCGCCGAAGCGGGTGCGGGCCGCGTCGGCGTCGCGGCACACCAGCGCCACCGCGCGCGAGCCCATGTGCTTCTCCTGGCAGACGACGTGCTGCACACCGTCCGCCCGGTAGGCGGAGAACGCCTCGTCGGGGTGCTCCAGGTACCCCTCGCGCGCGCTCGTCGCGACCGGCGCCATCGTCGCCGGCAGGTGCAGCAGCCAGCGCGGGTCCACCGCGAAGCGGCTGACGACCTCCAGGGCCGCGGCGGCGTTCTCCTCCCGCACGCTCACCCGGCCGTGCTCGGCGGTCTCCACGACGCGCCGCCCCAGGACGTCGTCGACGTCCAGCAGGTCCGGGTCGCGCACCGCCGCGACCGGCGCCACCGCCCCGTCGCCGCTGCCCCCACCGGGCCCGGCCGCGGCGGGGAACGGACGGGCGGGCTGGTGGTGCACGGCGGAGGCCGGCACGGACACCAGGTCCTTCTCCGGCCACCGCAGCGCCGTCAGGTGGCCGCCGAACACGCAGCCGGTGTCCACGCAGATCGTGCCGTTGACCCACTCCGGTTCCGGCACCGGCGTGTGCCCGTACACGACGGTGGCGCGGCCGCGGTAGTCGCCCGCCCAGGCGTAGCGCACCGGCAGGCCGAACTCGTCGGTCTCCCCCGTCGTCTGCCCGTACAGGCAGAAGTCGCGCACCCGCGCGGAGGCGCGGCCGTGGAAGCGCTCCGGCAGGCCGGCGTGCGCGACGACGAGGCGGCCGCCGTCCAGGACGTGGTGGGAGACCAGGGAGTCCAGGAACTCCCGCACCCGTTCCCGGAACGCCTCGTCCTCGCGGTCCAGCTGCTCCAGCGACTCCGCCAGGCCGTGGGTGACCTGCACCGGGCGCCCGCGCAGCGCCTTCAGCAGCTTGACCTCGTGGTTGCCCGGCACGCAGAACGCCGCCCCGGAGGCCACCATGCCCATCACCAGCCGCAGCACGCCCGGGGTGTCGGGACCGCGGTCGACGAGGTCGCCGACGAACACCGCGCGCCGCCCGGCGGGGGGCACCGCGTCCACCGGGCGGCCGGTCTCGTCGCGCACCAGCTCGTACCCCAGCCGGCCCAGCAGGGACTCCAGCTCGCCGCGGCAGCCGTGCACGTCGCCGACGACGTCGAACGGGCCGGTCTCGTGCCGCAGGTCGCTGTACAGCCGGGTGCGGGTGATCGTGGCGGCCGCGACCTCCTCCTCGCTGCGCAGCACGTGCACGGTGCGGAAACCCTCGCGGGCCAGGCCCTTCAGGCTGCGCCGCAGGTCCGTGCGCTGGCGGCGCAGCACGTGCGGGCCGAACGCGCGGTCCGGGCGGGCGGCGTTGCGCGCCGCGCACACCGCCTCGGGCAGGTCCAGCACGATCGCCACCGGCAGCACGTCGTGCTCGCGGGCCAGCGCCACCAGGGAGCGGCGGGCGGACTGCTGCACGTTCGTGGCGTCCACGACCGTCAGGCGGCCGGCGGCCAGCCGCTTGGCGGCGATGAGGTTCAGCACGTCGAACGCGTCGGACGTGGCGGACTGGTCGT
This sequence comes from Kineococcus sp. G2, assembly GCF_037154035.1. Lineage (NCBI taxonomy): Bacteria > Bacillati > Actinomycetota > Actinomycetes > Kineosporiales > Kineosporiaceae > Kineococcus > Kineococcus sp. G2. The sequence goes on from NZ_JBBBEM010000068.1 coordinate 54,711, forward strand.
TCTCGTCGTCGGAGACCAGGCCGCGGCAGACGTCGCTGGAGAGCACCTCGGTGGGCGCGAACCTCTCGCGGGCGAACGTCGACTTCCCCGAACCGGTCGCGCCCACGAGCACGACGAGGCTCAGCGCCGGCACCGCCAGCTCCCGGCCCGCCGCGACGGGCGTCCCCTGCACCGCGGCGTTCACGCCGCCCCCTCCCCGCTCGTCGCGACCCGCGTGAACTCGGCCAGCTGGCTCGGCGCACCCACCTCGGGGTCCTGCGCGCCCACGCCGCTGATCCGCACCGCGTAGCCGTACCGGCGCCCCACCTCCTCGGCCCACTCGCGGAACTGCGCACGGGTGAGCTCGAACCGGTGGTCGCGGTGGCGGAACCCCTCCGCGGTCAGGTGGGGGTAGCGCACGTTGTGCTCCACGTTCGGGGTGGTCACCAGCACCGTGCGCGGGGCGGCCTCGCCGAACACCGCCCGTTCCAGGGCCGGCAGCCGGGGCGGGTCGACGTGCTCGACGACCTCCACGAGCACCGCCGCGTCCAACCCCGCCAGCCGCGCGTCGCGGTAGGTCAGCGACGACTGGAACAGCCGCAGCCGCGAGCGCGGGTCGAAGGGGTTCGCGCCGTCGGCGCGGTCCAGGCGCAGGCGGCGCGCGGCCGCCTGCAGCGCGCGCACCGAGACGTCGGTGCCGACGACCTCGGTGAAGGTGCCGTCGGCCAGCAGGGCCGTCAGCAGTTCGCCCTGGCCGCACCCCAGGTCCGCGACCCGCCGCGCCCCGGCGGCGCGCAGGGCGGCCAGGACCGCCTCGCGGCGCTGCCGGGCCAGCGGCACGGGTCCCTCGGCCGCCGCGCCCGCCCCCGTGCCCGGTGCCGGGGTTTCCGGGTCGTCGCCCTGCGGCTCGGCGGCGAGCTGCTGCGCGGCGATCTCCTCGGCCAGGGTCCCGCCGTCCAGCTCGGCGAGGCGGTCGAGGGCGTCGTCGGTGAGGGCGCGCCGGTGCGCCAGGTAGCGGCGGGCGATGAGCTCGCGCTCGGGGTGGGTGGCCAGCCAGCCGCCGCCGGTGCGCACGAGCTTGTCCACCTCGTCGGGGCCGACCCAGTAGTGCTTCGCGTCGTCCAGCACGGGCAGCAGCACGTACAGGTGCCGCAGCGCGTCGGCCAGCCGCACCCGCCCGGTGAGCGTGGCGTCCACGTACGGGGACGCGCCCCAGGCCGGCACCGTCTCGTCCAGCGGCAGCGGCCGGGCGTCGACGGCCCAGCCGAGCGGCTCGGCCAGCCGCCGCAGGAGGTCCGCGCCGCCCCGGCACGGCAGCGCGGGCACCCGCACCGTCAGCGGCAGCGCGGCGGCGGCCAGCCCCGGGCGCTGATCGCACCGCCCGGTCAGCGCGGTGCGGAACACCCGCCCCAGGGCGACGGCCAGCAGGCTGGAGGCGGCGTACGGGCGGTCGTTGACGTGCTGCGCCAGGGAGGACGCCTCACCGCGCGGGCCGGACGCGGAGCGCGAGCGCACCAGCTCCACCGGGTCGACCTCGAGCAGCAGGGCGGCGGTGCACCGCTGCGGGCCGGCTTCCGGGTAGACGACGTGCGCGGTGCCCACGGCCAGGTCGAACGTCTGCACGCGACCGGGGTGCTTGTGCAGCAGGAACCCCAGGTCGTCCGCGAGAGCGCCGCCGGGCAGGTCCTGGGCACCGGCGTCCAGGGTGAGGGTGACGATCACTCCCCCACTGCACCACGTCGCCCGCGGTCCGCGCAGCCGACTTCCGGCCCCCGCCGACTCCGACGAGCGGGGACACGACGAAGGCCCCGGACCAGGTGGCCCGGGGCCTTCGCCTACTCACGAGTAGCGGGGACAGGATTTGAACCTGCGACCTCTGGGTTATGCACCCAGCGAGCTACCGAGCTGCTCCACCCCGCGTCGGGGAGACCAGCTTACGTCACCGTGGACGCCGGGCCAAATCGGGGTGACGCGGCTGGCCCGGGGCCTTCGCCTCCTCACGAGTAGCGGGGACAGGATTTGAACCTGCGACCTCTGGGTTATGAGCCCAGCGAGCTACCGAGCTGCTCCACCCCGCGTCGGTGAGACCAGCTTACGTCACCGTGGACGCCGGGCCAAATCGAGGTGACACCCCACCCCTCCCGGCGGTGGTCCTGCACGGTCGAGGGCTCACTCGTGCGAGACCACCGCCGAGGAGGGGCGGTCGGGCAGCTGCCCGGACACGACGAAGGCCCCGGACCATTCGGTCCGGGGCCTTCGCCTTCTCACGAGTAGCGGGGACAGGATTTGAACCTGCGACCTCTGGGTTATGAGCCCAGCGAGCTACCGAGCTGCTCCACCCCGCGTCGGTGAGACCAGCTTACGTCACCGTGGACGCCGGGCCAAATCGGGGGGACGCGGCGGGCCCGGGGCCTTCACCCCGGGCCCGCCGGCGGATCAGGAGGTGGTCTCCCCGCCGGACGCGGCCGCCGGGTCCGGCGCGGCACCGGAAGCGCTCCGCCCGAGCGCCTCCTGCGCGGCCGTGGCCGCCTCCACCGCCGCCCGCAGGCGCTCCTGCGCCTCGCCGTACGCCGCGAAGTCCTGCTGCGCCAGCGCCGCCGCCGACGCCTCGATCGCCTCGCGCGCCTGGGTCAGCGCCGCCTGCAGCTGCGCCTGCGGGTCGCCGTCCACCGGCGCCGGGGCGTCCGGGGACGGGGTCGCCGGCGCCGGGGACTCCGTCGGTGCCGTCGTGCCGTCGGTGGGCGGGGCGCCCTCGTCGCCGGCCGCGGCCCCGGAGTCCCCGCCGAACAGGTCGTCCAGCGCGGTGTCCAGGGTGTCGGCGATGGCGACCCGGTCGCCGAAGACGGCGACCACCTTGCGCAACTGCGGGAAGGAGTTCTCCCCGGTGCTGCGCGCGTAGATCGGCTCCACGTACAGCAGCCCACCGCCCACGGGCAGCGTCAGCAGGTTGCCGTAGATGACCTCCGAGCCCTGCCCCAGGCTCAGCAGGCGCACCTGCTCGGCCACCGCGGCGTTCGACTGGATGTCGTTCTGCACCTGCACCGGGCCGGCGATCACCGACGACTGCGGCAGCTCCAGCAGGCGGATCGTGCCGTAGCCGTCGCTCTTCTCCCCCGGTGTGGTGCCGGCGTCGGAGTCCACGGCCGCGAAACCGGTGATGATCTGGCTGCTCGCCCCGCGGTCGTTGGACGCCGGCACGTACGTCGTCGTCAGGCTGAACGCGGGCTCCTCCTGGCCGGGCATCTCCAGCGTCAGGTAGTACGGCGGCTGCGCCGGGCGCTGCTGCCCCTGCACCACCTCGGACGTCGGGTCCGCCGGCACCTGCCAGAAGTCCTGGCCGGTGAGGAAGGAGCGCGGGTCGGTGACGTGGTAGCGGGCCAGCACCTCGCGCTGCACCTTGAACATGTCCTGCGGGTAGCGCAGGTGCCCCATCAGCTCCCCGCCGATCTCCGAGATCGGCTCCACCGCGTCGGGGAACGCCTTCATCCACGCCTGCAGCACCGGGTCGCTCTCGTCCCAGGCGTACAGCGTCACCTCGCCCGAGTAGGCGTCCACCGTGGCCTTCACCGAGTTGCGCACGTAGTTCACCGTGCGGTCCTGCAGCGCCTGCACGCTCTGCGTCTGCGTCAGGGAGTCCACCGTGACCTCACCCAGCCGGGTCGTCGAGGAGTACGGGTAGGACGCGGAGGTGGTGTAGGCGTCCAGGATCCACAGCACCCGGCCGTCCACGACCGCCGGGTAGGCGTCGCCGTCCAGGGTCAGCCAGGGCGCGACCTTCTCCACGCGCTCGCGCGGGGTGCGGTCGTACAGGATCTTGGAGTCGGCGTTGACCTGGTCGGACAGCAGGATGTTCTGGTCGGCGAACTTCAGGGCGTACACCGCCTTGCGCAGCAGCCCGCCGACCGGGACGCCGCCCTCGCCGGTGTAGGTGGTGCGGGCGTAGCCCTCCGGGGAGTTGTCCGGGTAGTCGATCTCCACCGCGTCGCCGCCGCCGACGATCGAGTACGTGTCGGTCTGCTCGCCGAAGTAGATGCGCGGCTCGTACTCGCCCAGCTGCCCCGTGGAGGGGATGTTGGACTCGAAGTACGACGGGCGCCCGTCCGGGGCGCGCTCGTTGCCGCGGGCGGCCACCACGCCGTAGCCGTGGGTGTAGACGGTGTGCAGGTTGACCCAGGTGCGCTGCGAGTCGCTCAGGCCCTCGAGGTTGAGCTCGCGGGCGGCGATCACGGTGTCCTGGGTGCCGCCGGCCAGCGGGTAGCGGTCCACGTCCAGCGGGTCGGGGAAGGCGTAGTAGTTGCGCTGCCCCTGCGTCTGGCGGAACGCGGCGGAGACCACGTTCGGGTCCAGCAGCCGGATGCCGGGGATCGTCTCGGCGTCCCGCTGCAGCTGGCCCGCCGTCACCGTGGTGTCCGGCTGGTAGTCGGTGACCTCCGTGTCGGCCAGGTCGTAGGCGTCCCGCGTCGCCTCGATGTTGTGCCCGACGTACTCGGCCTCCAGCGCCTGCCGGTTCGGGTTGACCTGGAAGCGCTGCACCGCCCACGGGTAGATGCCGCCCACGGCGACCGCGCTGACGACGAGCAGGCCCGTGCCGATCGCCGGCAGCCGCCAGGACGCGCCCGCGGCGGCCGCCACGAACAGCAGCGCCACGACCACCGCGACGATCGCCAGGATCGCCTTGGCCGGCAGGACCGCGTGCACGTCCGTGTAGGAGGGCCCGACCACGTCCGCGATGTTGATGCTGTCGGACTCGGCGACCATCACCTCGTAGCGGTCCATCCAGTAGCCCACGCCGCGCAGCAGCAGGAACAGCGCCGCCAGCACGGCGAGGTGGATCCGGGCCTCGCGCGTGGTGCGCGGCCCGGCGCCGGACAGGCGCAGCCCGCCGTACAGGTAGTGGGTCGCCAGCGCCGCCAGGCCGGCCAGCACCACGGCCGCCGACAGGAAGCTCACGACGAAGCTCAGCCACGGCAGCGTGAAGACGTAGAAGCCCTGGTCGAGGCCGAACTGGGGGTCCTCCTCGCCGAAGGGGGTGCGGTTCCACCACAGCAGCAGCGACTCCCAGCGGCTCATCGCCACGGAGCCGCCGAAGAGGGCCGCGGCCACCGAGAGCACCACCACGACGAGGCGCCGCAGCGGCTCCAGCGACTCGCGGTAGCGGTCCAGGCCCGCCTGCTCGGTGGAGATCGGCGCGTACACCGGGCGGGTGCGGTAGCCGATCGTCAGCGACGCGGCCACGGCTGCGCCGAGCAGCAGCGCGCCCACCGCGAAGAGCGCCAGCTGCACCCACAGCTTCGTGGTGAAGGTGGGCAGGAAGCCGAGCTGGCTGAACCACCAGACGTCGGTGACGACGCGGGAGGCGATGACGACGGCCACGACGAGGCCGGCCAGGACGAGCACCGTGGGCAGCGCTGCACCGCGACGTCGCCGTCGCAGCACCGGCCGCGCGGGGCGGCGAGGAGGAAAGCTCACGACCGCGCAACGCGCGGACGGCCGATCGGGTGCCCGCACGTGCGCAACGTCACCTGACCGTCACCGATCACGCCCTCCCGGCCCCTCGCACGGTGCCCCGCACGGCCCCGTGCGGGGCGCCCCCCGACCGGGGGACGACGCCTCCCGGACGCGCGCGCGGTGGCCGGGCGCGGTGGGGGGCGTGCCACCATCGGGGCCGTGAACGAGCCCGTCCCGCCCACCACCGCCCCCTCCCCGGCCTCCAGCTCCCTGTGGCGCACCGTCGCCGAGATCGAGCGCTACGTGGCCTCCGACGGGTGGGGTGCCCCGCTGCGGCTGTTCGCCCTCGTCCGCACCGCGGACGCGCTCGAGCGCGACCCGCAGCTCGCCCAGCGCCTGCCCGAGAACGTCGTGGCCGAGGCGCGCGCCGACGCCGGCCACCTGACGTCCGTGGAGCAGGACGGCCTGCCCGACGTCAGCGACCTCGACGAGCTCCTCGGCCAGCTCGCCTGGCCGCCCGGCGTCGACGGCGCCGCGCTGGTCGTCGAGCGCATCCTCGTGCCGCCGGACGCCGAGACCGAGGTGCGCGCCGCGACCCCGGCCGACGACGACGAGGCCCGCGCGGCCGCGCTGGCCGCGCACCCGCTGGCCGAGGACGTGCGCATCGCCGTCGGCGTGCTGCGCGACGGCAGCCACGAGTGCGCGGTGCGCTCGCGCTCGAAGGACTCCGACGGCGAGGTCGCCACCGGCGCCGACCTGGTGCCCGGGCTCGTCAGCGCCCTGCAGGCCACCCTGCAGGGCTGAGCCGGGGAACGGGCCGCGCCGCGGGCGGGGCTCCGAGGGGCCTCAGCCGGCGGCGGTCTGCGCGCAGGTGGCCACCTCGGCGCCCCGGCCCTCGCCGATGGCCTCCACCGCGGTGCGGGCCTCGTGCAGCGTGCGCACGCCCACCACGGTGATCCCCTCCGGCACGACGCCGGCGACCTCCCCGCACTCCTCGGCCGGCGCCAGGAACCACTCCGCCCCCGCGCGCCGGGCGCCGATCACCTTCTGGCGCAGGCCACCGATCGGCAGGACCGTGCCGTCCGCGCGGATCGCCCCCGTCCCGGCGACGTGCTCACCGCCCGTCAGGGCGCCCGGGGTGAGCAGGTCCACCACCGCCAGCGCGAACACCGTGCCCGCGCTGGGGCCGCCGATGTCCTCGATGGCGATGTCCACCTCGACCGGGGAGTCGTACTCGACGTCCGGCACGATCCCCAGCAGCGTCTCCCCCTGCGGTGCGTAGGTGCTGGTGGTGACCTCGCGGGCCTCGCCGCCGCGCGTGATCCCGAGGCGGACCTCGGCGCCCGCGGGCAGCGCGCCCACCGCCGCCTTCAGCGCCTCGAAGTCCGCCACCTCCGCACCGTCCACGGAGGTGATGACGTCGCCGGGGCGCAGCACGCCGGCGGCCGGGGCGGCCGGGGCGACCTCCTGCACGCGGCGGGTGGTGGTGGCGGTCACGTCGATGCCGAGCTCGGTGAGGGCGGCGACCTCCGCGGCCTCCTGCGACCCGGCCATCTCGGCGGCGCTGGCCGCGTCCGCCTCCTCCTGCGTCGTGCGCGGGGAGTAGTAGAGCGCGCGGGGCACCACGGACACGTCCGGGTCGCGCCAGGCCAGGAGCGCCTCCCACAGCGGCTGCTCCAGGCCCGGGCCCCCGCGCAGCGACACCGTCGTCAGGTCCAGGCTGCCGTCGGTCGGGTACGTCGGCGCACCGGAGACCTCGACGAGCACCTGCTCGTCGGCCCGCTCGTCCTCCGCGGGCAGCACGTCGCGCACCGGCCCGGGGCTGAGGCTGACGTACGGCACCTCGAGCACGCCCACCAGCGCCACCAGGGCCACCGCGCAGAAGGAGGACGCGGCCAGCAGCACCCCGCGCGGGGAGGAGCCGCGCGGTGCGGCGGGCGCCCCGCCGGGTTCGCCAGCGGGTTCGCGACCGGGCTCGCGGTCGGGCCCGCGCACGGGCTCCGGTTCGGGCGTCGTCGCGGGTGGCACCCGAGCACCCTACGGGCCCCGCCGGGCACCGGCTCGGACGCGCGTTCGCCGGGGGCGATCACGGGGGCGGGTGCGGAACCGCGCCGGGCGGCCGCTCGTCGCTGCCGTCGAGGGAGGGCCAGAATGGGTCCGCACCCGGCGGACGATGCGGAGGATCACCGTGGACCAGCGAGGCGACCAGGACCCCCAGGGGCCCGACGACGGCCGGGACGACGAGACCCGGGACGACGAGACCCGGGACCAGGAGCGCGGCGCGTCCGGCGGCGGTGAGCCCGAGCGGGGCGGCGGCGGTCAGCCCGGCTTCCGGCCCTCCGGCACGCCCGGCAAGGACCCCGGGCAGGGCGGCGGCAGCGGCAACCCCCTGGAGGACCTGCTCGGCCCGCTCCTGGGCGGCCTCGGCGGTCAGGGCGGCGCGGGCGCCGGCGGGTTCCCGGGACTGCCCGGCGGGTTCCCCGGCGGGATCCCCGGCCTGGGCGACGGCCCGCTGGACCCGGCGCTCATGGGCCAGGTGCTGGCGCAGCTGCAGAAGTTCCTGTCCACGCCGTCCGACGCGCCCGTGAACTGGGACGTCGCGCACGACCTGGCCCGGCAGGCCGCCGCGCAGGCCGGCGACCCCACCCCCGGCGACGCCGAGCGCCGCGCCGTCGAGGACGCCCTGCGGGTGGCGGACCTGTGGCTGGACGGCGTCACCGACCTCGAACAGGCCCCCACCACGCCCGAGGCGTGGAGCCGCGCCGACTGGGTGGAGCGGACCATGCCGGTGTGGCGCCAGCTCGTGGAACCCGTGGCCACGAACGTCGCGAACGCCATGGGCGAGGCGATGGCCTCGCAGGCCCCGCCGGAGATGGCGGCGGTGCTCGGCTCGGCGGGCGCGATGCTGCGCCAGGTCGGCGGCGGCGTCTTCGGCATGCAGGTCGGGCAGGCGATCGGCACCCTCGCCGGCGAGGTCCTCAGCACCACCGACATCGGGCTGCCGCTCGCCCCCGGCGGGCGCGCCGCGCTGCTGCCGGCGGGCGTCGGCGCCTTCGCCGAGGGGCTGGAGGTGCCGCTGGACGAGGTGCGCCGCTACCTGGCGCTGCGCGAGGCCGCCCACCAGCGGCTGTTCGCGCACGTGCCGTGGCTGCGCTCGCACCTGCTGGGCAGCGTGGAGTCCTTCGCCCGCGGCATCTCCGTGGACGCCGAGCGCATCGCGGAGGCGGCCCGCTCGGTGGACCCCGCGAACCCGGAGTCGCTGCAGGAGGCCCTCGGCTCGGGCATCTTCGAGCCGGAGAGCACCCCCGCGCAGAAGGCCGCCCTCGCGCGGCTGGAGACGGCGCTGGCCCTGGTGGAGGGCTGGGTGGACCACGTCACCGACGAGGCCGCCGGGCGCGTCCTGCCGCACGCGGCGGCGCTGCGCGAGACCGTGCGCCGGCGCCGCGCCACCGGCGGTCCCGCCGAGCACGCGTTCGCGGTGCTGGTCGGTCTGGAGCTGCGCCCGCGCCGCGCCCGGGAGGCGACCGCGCTGTGGGAGCAGCTGCTGGCGCGCGGCGACCGCGCGGCCCGCGACGCGGTGTGGGACCACCCCGACCTGCTGCCGACGGCCGAGGACCTCGACGACGTCACGGCCTTCGTCGAGCGCCGCCTCAGCGGCGGGCCGCGCCGGGACGAGGAGGACGAGATGGACGCCGCGCTGCGCGACCTGCTGGACGGGCCCCGCGACGAGCAGCCCGGCGACGAGCAGCCCGGCGAGGACTGAGCCGAGGCCCGGGGGCGTTCCGCCCGTCAGCCGGTGCTGCGGGCCGGCCCGGCTCCGGCCGGGCGGTGCACGCCCCGCCCCGGCCCGTCCGCGGAGGCACCGTCCACTGCGGCTCCGTCCACGGCGGATCCGTCCGCCGCGGGCGCGTCGTCGGCCTCGGCCTCCGGGTCGAGGCCGGCGGCGTGGTCGAGGCCGGCCAGGAAGCCCCGGGCGCGCTCGGTGCGGGGGTACGCCTCGAGGAGCCGCCAGAACGCGCGCGAGTGCGTCGGCACGATGAGGTGGGCGAGCTCGTGCAGGAGGACGTAGTCGAGGACCCAGCCGGGCACGCCCTGCAGGCGCGTGGACAGGCGGATGCTGGCGTCGGCGGGGGTGCACGAGCCCCAGCGGTGCTGCTGGTTGTCCACCCACGTCACCGACGCGGGCCGCGCCAGGTCGTCCAGGTGGCGGCGCGAGAGCTCCCGTGCCCGCTCCAGCAGGTCCCCCTCGTCGGGGTTGCGGCGGCGGTCGGCCGCGTCCAGGCGGGAGACCATCCGCTCGACCCACTCGCGCTCCTCCGCGCGCGTGAAGCGCGCCGGGATGAGGACCACCGTGCGGTCGCCGTCGCGGTAGGCGGACACGGTGCGCGAGCGTCGGCGGCTGCGGCGCACGTCGACGCCCGAGACCGGCTCGACGGCAGCCCGGGCCCCCCCGGCGACCGTGACCACGGCCCCGTCGGCTGCCCCCGGCTGGTCGGCCTCCACTCGCGCAAGGTACCGTGCGCGCCCCGTCCTGGGGAGGGGTCACGACCCGTCCCCGCGCTCTGCCGCGCCCCGGCGCGCCCCGGCGGGGTCGTCGCCGACGCGCCGCGCGGGCCCGCTGGGGGCACGATGCCTGGGGAGCCGCCGGAGAGCCCGGTGGCCACCGGGACACCGAGGAGGCGCACCGTGGCCGACACCTACCAGGGCGAGTTCTACTGCGTGAAGTGCAAGGAGAAGCGGCAGGCGGAGGGGCAGGTCGTGGAGACCAACGGCCGCCGCATGGCCAAGGGGCAGTGCCCCGTGTGCGGGACGAACCTCAACCGCATCCTCGGCAAGGCGTCCTGAGGCGCACCCCGCCCTGACCGCGCCCGGGCACGGGCACGGGCCGGTGGCCGGGTGCGGGCCGGTGGCCGGGTGCGGCGCAGCGCAGGTCCGGCCCGCCTGTGGACGGCGTCGCGGCCCGCTGCGCGCGCTGGGGCAGGGTGAGCGGGTGGCCCCAGCTCCCGTCAGCAGTCCGCACGGTCTCCCCCTCGCCCGCAGGCCCGGTGGGCGGCTGCAGGTCGGTTCCTCCCCGCGCAGCGGCAGCGTCGCCGGCCCGTTCGCGGAGGCCGACCTGGCGGCGCTGCTGGTGCCCGGCGGCACCGGTGCCGGTGTGCGACGCGCCCAGCGGGTGCTCGACGACCTCGTCGCCGTCGGCGCCGTCCCGGCGGGCCGGGTGCGTTCCGGTGCGCAGGCGGTGGCGACCGCGCCGGCGACCGCGGCGTGGGGCCCGGACGCCGCGGCGTGGGCCGCCTACGACCCGGCCGGGCCCGCCGCACCGGAACGGCTGGCGGGCCGGCGGGCGGCAGCGGTGGCCGTCGTCGGCTGCGGGCGCACCGGGGCGGCGCTGCTGTCCGCGCTGGCGGCCGCGGGCGTGGGCGGGCTGGTGGCCGAGGACCCTGCCCCCGTGGCGGCCGGGGACGCCTCCTGGGCGGGTGAGCGGCCCGGGGGCACGAGCGAGCCGCGGGGCGCCGCAGCGCAACGACGTGCCCGGCGGGTGGCGCAGCGGCTGCTGGGGCGGGGACCGGCCGGCGCAGGGGAACCCGGCGGCGCGGACCTCGTGGTGCTCGTGGACCACCACGCCGCCGACGCGGTGGCCGCGGACGGGCTGGTGGCCGAAGGGGTGCCGCACCTGTCGGTGGTGCTGCGCGACACCGACGCGCTCGTGGGCCCGCTCGTCCTGCCGGGCACCACGCCGTGCCTGCGCTGCCTCGACCTGCACCGCACCGACGCCGACCCGGGCTGGCCCGGTGTGCGCGACCGGTTCACGCGCGCCGACGCGGTCGCGGAGGAGACCGCGACCGCGTCGGCGCTGGCGGGCCTGGCCGCCCTGCAGGTGCTCACGCACCTCGACGGGGGCAGGCCCGCCGCGCTCGGCGCGACGCTGGAGCTGCTGCTGCCCGAGGGCGTGGTGCAGCAGCGGCGGTGGGCACCGCACCCGCAGTGCGGCTGCCTGGACCTGCCGGTCCCCGCGGCGCGCGGGGCGACGGGCCCGGCGCCCGCGGCCGGCTGAGGGCCGCGGACCGGGTGCCGGCCCGTCGCTCCCGCGGACCCGCGGCGTCAGGCGCGCGCGGTGCGCTCGGCCCCGGTGGCCAGGGCCACCAGGGCGCGGTCGGCGAGGTCGGCCGGCTGGGCCAGCTCGGCCAGTCGCGCGAGCCGCTCGGCGCGGCGGGCGGCGACCTCCGCCCGCCGGCGGGCCCGCAGCGCCCGCACGAGACGGACGCGCTCGGCGGTGCGGTGCGCCTCGGCGACGCGCTCCCGGAACAGGGCTTCTGCGACGTACGACATCTCGTCCCTCCTGGGGATCACGGATCGTCCTGCTGGTTGCGGTGCGTTCACGCGGCGACGGGGTGCTTGCGGGGACGGCCGCGCGGACGCTTGCGGGGCACCACCGCGCCGGCGAGGACGAGCTGACCGCCCCACACGCCCCACGGCTCGGCCCGCTCGAGCGCCCCGGCGAGGCAGGCGGACTGCAGCGGGCAGCCGGTGCACAGCGACTTGGCCAGCTCGACGTCGGCCGGCGACTCGGCGAACCAGAGCTCGGAGTCGTAGCGGCGGCAGGGCAGGGGGTCGGTCGCGTAGCGGCGCTGCACGCCGCTCACCTCCTTCTGCGGGGCGGGGGTCGTCACGGGCTGCTGGTGGTGCCGCGCGCCGCGGCACGGCGCGGTGCGGTCCTGGTGCTGGTGGTGCTGGTCCGGGGTGGTGCGCACGGTCATCTCTCTGGCTTCTCTGCGAGGCGGTGGTACTGCCGGGAGGGAGAGCCCGCAGACGCAGAAAGGCCGCGGACCCGAGGTGTCGGGATCCGCGGCCTGGAGAGCGCCGGTCTGTGGCTAGACCGGTGGACTCGTGGTCGGGGTCCCCGAGGACGGGACGGTGGAACGGGTGGCGATGGGCGCGAAGGACCCCTCGCCGCGCAGGAGGTAGGCCTCCACGGCGCCGCGCAGGCGGGCGGCGGGGGCATCCAGGCGCACTCCACCCTTGGCCGTGACCGGGGTGGAGGCGTGGCTGCGCTGCCAGGTGGCGGCGGAACGACGCGGGGCAGCGGGCATCGCGCCGAACGCGGTGCGCGTGGCGTCGTTCGCGATCGTGGTGCTGTCCATCGGTGCTGCCCTCCTCCCCGCTGTCCGCGGTGTGATGCGCTTCACGCGCTGTCGTGATTCGACTCTAGGGGCACGCGCAGGGGCGCCACAACGCCTTTTTCCGCCGAGAGCGGAAGACGTCTCACCGGAACGGTGGAGCTGTTGCGCTGCAACAGCTCTGACACCTCAACCGGCGGTCAGGACCTCCAGGACGTCCTCGCCGTACTTGTCCAGCTTCGCCGGGCCCACCCCCGGGATGCGCGCCAGCGCACCGGTGTCGGCCGGCATCGCCTCGGCGATGGCGGTGAGCGTGGCGTCGGTGAACACCACGTACGCCGGCACCGACGCCGCCCGGCTGGTGCTCGCCCGCCACTCGCGCAGCCGTTCGTACACCGCCTCGTCGTAGCTGGAGGGGCAGTCCGCGCAGCGGCCCAGCTTGCGCTCCACCGCGGCCGTCAGCGACGCGCCGCACACCCGGCACAGCACCGGCCCGGAGCGCTTCGCCGAGCGGGAGGACGCCGGGCGCCCGCGCGCGGGCGCACCCGCGGCACCCTCGGGCCGCAGGTTGTCCAGGAACCGCGAGGGCTTGCGGCTCGCCCGCCCGCCCGGGGTGCGGGCGTTCGCCCACGAGATGTGCACCGCCTCGCGGGCGCGGGTGACGCCCACGTACAGCAGCCGGCGCTCCTCCTCCACCTCGTCGGGGGTCTCGGCGAAGGAGATCGGCAGCAGGCCCTCGCTGACGCCGACGAGGTGCACGACGTCCCACTCCAGGCCCTTGGCGGCGTGGAAGGAGGCCAGCGTCACCCCGTCCACCGCGGGGGCGTGCTGCGCCGAGGCGCGCTCGGACAGCTCCTCGACCAGGTCGGCCAGCTGCGCGCCCGGGCGGGTCGCGGCCAGCTCGTCCGCCAGCACCACCAGGGCCTGCAGCGACTCCCACCGCTCGCGCACCGACCCCGCCGCGCTGGGGGCGCGCTCGGACCAGCCCGCCGACGTCAGCACCGCGCGCACCTCGGCGCCCAGGTCGTGCCCGGGCAGGGCCGCCCGCGTGGCGCCGCGCAGCAGCACCACCGCGTCGCGGACCTCCTTGCGGGAGAAGAAGCGCTCCCCGCCGCGCACCACGTAGCCCACGCCCGCGTCCGCCAGCGCCGACTCCAGCGCCTGCGACTGCCCGTTGGTGCGGAAGAGCACGGCGACGTCCTTCGCGCTGCGCCCGGCGCGCACCTCCGCGGCGATGCGGGCGGCGACCCCGGCGGCCTCGGCGACGTCGTCGTCGTAGGCGGTGAAGGTGGGCGGCGGGCCGGAGGGTCGCTGCGCGATGAGCTCCAGGCGGGCGCGGGCGTGCCGGCCGGTGGCCGTCGACAGCACCGAGTTGGCCAGGCCCACGACCTCGGGGGTGGAGCGGTAGTCGCGCACCAGCTTCACCACGGTGGCGCGGGGGTGGCGGCGCGGGAAGTCCAGCAGGTGGTCGGGGGTGGCGCCGGCGAAGGAGTAGATCGTCTGGCTGGCGTCGCCGACGACGCAGAGGTCCTCGCGCTCGCCGAGCCAGAGGTCCAGCAGGCGCTGCTGCAGCGGGGAGACGTCCTGGTACTCGTCGACGACGAAGTGCCGGTACTGCTGGCGCACCGTGGCCGCCACGTCCGGGCGCTCGTCGAGGATGCCCGCCGTCAGCAGCAGCACGTCCTCGAAGTCGATGACCGCGCGGTCGGTCTTGACCTCCTCGTAGGTGCGCACCAGGCGCGCCACCGTGGGCAGGTCCAGGCCGCCGGGCTCACCCCGGCCGGCGCGCGCGGCGGCCGCGACGTAGTCGTCGGGGTCCACGAGCATGACCTTCGTCCACTCCACCTCGGCGGCGAGGTCGCGCACGCGGGCGCGGTCGGCCTGCAGGCGCAGCCGGTTGCAGGCGTCCGCCACCAGCGGCGCCTTGTGCTCGACGAGGTTGGGCAGGCTGCCGCCGATGGACTGCGGCCAGAAGAACTGCAGCTGGCGCAGCGCCGCGGCGTGGAAGGTGCGCGCCTGCACGCCGGCCACCCCCAGGTCCCGCAGGCGGGTGCGCATCTCCCCCGCCGCGCGCGCCGTGAAGGTGACCGCCAGCACCCGGTTGGGCACGTAGGCCCCGGAGTGCACCCCGTAGGCGATGCGGTGCGTGATGGCCCGCGTCTTGCCGGTGCCGGCACCGGCGAGCACGCACACGGGACCGTCGAGGGTCGTCGCGACCTGGCGCTGCTCGGGGTCGAGACCCTCGAGCACGGAGTCGGCGGACGGGGCGGCGGGGCGGAGGTCGGGCGCGGTCGTCATGGCGGGGACATCCTCTCAAGCGCGGCGGACAGCCCGGTGCAGGCGCCGCCGCGCGTTGTGGACGGCCGGGCGGGAAGAGAGCCGGTGGACACGGGGTTGCAGCCCGCGGAGCGGGAAGCACCCGTGCACGGAGGAGGAGCGCAGTGTCGACGATCGAGGCGCCGGCCGCGGGCAGCGTGACCATGTTCACCACCACGTGGTGCGGGTACTGCCGCCGCCTGAAGTCCCAGATGGACCGCGAGGGCGTCAGCTACTCGGAGGTCAACATCGAGGAGGTCCCGGACGCGGCCGAGTTCGTCATGCAGGTCAACGGCGGCAACCAGACCGTGCCGACCCTGCTGTTCCCCGACGGCTCCGCCGCCACCAACCCCTCCCTCGCCGAGGTGAAGGCGCGCCTGGGCGCCTGAGCGTGAGCACCACCCACCGGCCCACCGGTCCCGCGGAGTTCGCGGGGCGGTGGGCCGCGTCGCTGCCCGCCGGGGCGCGCGTCGGCGTCGACGGCGCCGTGGACGCCGACACCGCCTGGTACGCGCGAGCCCTCGCCGACGCGCTGGAGCAGCGCGCCCGCCCGGTGCTGGTGGCCGCCTGGAGCGGGTTCTGGCGGCCGCGCTCGCTGCGCCTGGAGCACGGTCGCGACGACCCGGACGCCTTCCACGACGCCTGGCTGGACGTCGCCGGGCTGCACCGCGAGGTCCTGGGGCCCCTCGGTGCGCGCAGCGGGCGCTGGTGGGTGCCCTCGCTGTACGACCCGGCCACCGACCGCGCCTCCCGGGCGCCGCGCCGGGCCGTGCCCGACGACGCGGTGCTCGTCCTGGCCGGCCCCTTCCTGCTGCGCGACGACCTGCGGTGGGGCTTCGACGCGGTGGTGCACCTGAGCACCTCCGACGCCGCGGTGCGCCGGCGGGTGGACGCCGCCGACGCCGACCGGGTCCTCGGCGGCTGGCACCGCTACCTGGCGGAGTCCGGACCCGTGGAGCGGGCCGACGCGGTGCTGCGCTGCGAGGACCCCCGCCACCCCGCCGAGCTCGTGCGCGGCTGAACCACCCCGGGCCCGGGCGCCGTCAGGTCCAGGCGCCGTCGCCGGGCACCGGCAGCGGGCCGCCGAACCACGCCTCGATGAGGCGGTGGGCGATCGAGACCGCCGGCGGCGGCAGCACCCGGCCCGCGCGCACCTCCTGCGCGAGCTCGTCGCGGGAGAACCAGCGCGCCAGGGCGATCTCCTCGCCGTCGACCCGGATGTCCGTGGTGACCGCGCGGGCGACGAACCCCACCATGAGCGAGGCCGGGAACGGCCACGGCTGGCTGCCCAGGTAGCGCACGTCCTCCGGGTCCGCGCCGACGACGATCCCGGCCTCCTCCAGCACCTCCCGGCGCACGGTGTCCTCGAAGCACTCCCCCGGCTCGACGAACCCCGCCAGCACCGAGTAGCGGTTCGCCGGCCACACCGGCTGGTGGCCCAGCAGCAGCCGGTCGTCCGGGTCGACCACCGCCACGATCACGGCGGCGTCGGTGCGCGGGAAGTGCTCCTTGCCGCCCGGCTCGGTCTTCACCCAGCCCGCCGACGCCGGTGCCAGCGGTTCGCCGGTGCGCGGCGAGAAGCGCGTCACGGCGTGCCAGTTGCCCATCGCGACGGCCTCGGTGAGCAGGCCGGCGTCCCGGTCGCCGAGGACGTCACCGACCTCCCGCAGGCCCCGCCACTCCTCGTCGCCCGCCGAGCCGTCGGCGACCTCCGGCTCCGCCTCGGCGGAGACCACCGCCACGAACTCCGCCTCCCCGTCGGTGCCCAGGTACAGCACCAGGTCCTCGGGCCCCGGCGCCGGCACCTCGCCGGGCGCGCGCAGCACCAGCTCCAGCCCGCGCGCCGTGCGCACCACCGGGGCGCGGCCGGCGTGCACCCGCAGCACCCGCGTGCCCGGCGCGGACCACGCCCGCTCCAGCAGCGCGGGGTCGGACCGGCGCGCGCCGGCGCGGTCCAGGTGCTGGCGCGAGAGGGCCAGGTCGCGCAGCGGCGGCGCCGGCAGCGCCACCCCGCGGGACCCGCCGGACTCGGTCGAGGTGGCGTCGACGGCGTGGTTCGTCACCGCTCCACCCTACGGAGCGCACCGCGCTCTACCGTTGCCCCGTGCCCCACCGCTCGCCGCAGGTCCTCGCCGCCCTCGCCACCGCCGCCGTGCCCGGTCTCGAGGTCGTGGCCGCCGGGCCGGCGGACAGCGACGGCGCCGACTTCGACGTGGCCGCCGTGGTGGACGCCGCCCAGCGCCGCTTCACGGTGCGCGCGCCGCGCCGCCCGGCGGCCGCGGCCGCGCTGGACGCGGAGCTGGAGCTGCTGTCCGGCCTGCACGAGCCGCTGCCCTTCGCGGTGCCGCGCGCCGCCGGCACCGTCGTGCTCCCCGAGGGCGGGCGGTGCGTCGTCTCCCCCGAGCTGCCCGGCAGCCCCGTGCACCCGGAGGAGCTGCGCCCCGGCCCCGGGCTGGCCCGCTCGATCGGCACCGGGCTGGCGGCGCTGCACCAGATCGACGTCGCCGTCTTCGCCGACGCCGGCGTGCCCGTGTACGACGCGGAGGAGTACCGCCGCCGGCGGCTGTCGGAGCTGGACCGGGCCGCCGCCACCGGCCACGTCCCGCCCCGGCTGCTGACGCGCTGGGAGTTCCTCATGGAGGACGTGGCCCGCTGGCGCTTCGCCGCGACCCCCGTGCACGGCGACCTCGTCGGTGAGCACGTGCGCACCGACGGCGCCGAGCTGACCGGCATCACCGGCTGGGTGGACGCCAAGGTGGCCGACCCCGCCGACGACTTCGCCTGGCTGGCCGTGGGTGCCGACCCGGACGCCCTGGAGTCGGTGCTGGAGGCGTACGCCCACGCCCGCCACGACCCCCTGGACCCCGACCTGCTGCTGCGCGCGCGCCTGGCCGGGGAGCTGGCCCTGGCCCGCTGGCTGCTGCTGGGGCTGCGCACCGAGGACGAGGAGGTCGTCGAGGACGCCCGGCGGATGCTCGACGACCTCGACGCGCACGCCGACGCCGTGCCGCTGGGGGGCTGAGCTGGCCGGGAGCCCGGCGCGGGCCGTGCGGCTCGCGTCGGTGAACGCCGCCTCCGGGCGCGACCTGGCCACCGGGCGCGTGGACACCGACCGGCTCGCGGCCGCGGTGGCCGCGCTGGCCGCCGACGTCGTGGCCGTGCAGGAGGTCGACCACCTGCTGCCGCGCAGCGGCGGGGTGGACCAGACGGCGCTGCTGGCGCGCGCCTGCGGCGTCGTGCGCGGCGGGGCCCGCTTCGCCGCGACCGTGCACGGCACGCCCGGCTCACCCGACACCTTCCGCCCCGCCGAAGCCACCGTGCCCGGTGAGCCGTCGTACGGGGTGGCGCTGCTGTCGCGGCTGCCGGTGCTGGAGTGGCGGGAGCTGCGGCTGGCGGGCAGCGCCGCGCGGCTGCCGCTGGTGCTGCCGCCCGGCGCGGGCCGGCGGCTGCGCCTCGTGCCCGACGAGCCGCGCGCCGTCGTCGCCGCCGTCGTCGACGCCCGCGCGCCGGGGGCGGCCGGGTCCCGGCCGGTGAGCGTGCTGGGCACCCACCTGTCGTTCTCGCCGCTGCGCGCGGTGGCGCAGCTGCGCGAGCTGCGCCGGTGGGCGGCGGACCTGCCGAGACCGCTGGTGCTGCTGGGGGACCTGAACCTGCCGCCCGGCGTGGTGGGCCGCGCGCTGCCCTGGCGGCCGCTCGCGGCGGGGGCGACGTTCCCCTCCCCCGCACCCCGCGTGCAGCTGGACCACGCCCTGGCCGACGGGCTGCCCGCGGCGGTGGGCGCGGCGGGGCGGGTGGAACGCGTCGGCGGCAGCGACCACCGGGGCGTCGTGGTGGACCTGCGCCTGTGAGGCGCGCCGGTGGCCGGGGGCGGTCTCACACCTCCCGGTCCGTCGCCGGCACCGAGGTCACCAGCCGTTCCAGGTCCTCGGCGCCCAGCAGGTCCACCGGCCGCACCGTCTCGCCGGTGGAGGCGTGGAAGAACGCCGCGCTGACGTCCTCCAGCGGCACACCGCGCCAGCGCGACCACGCCAGCCGGTACACCGCCAGCTGCACGTCCCGGGCGCGCGCCGCCGGACCCACCGGGGGGCGGCCCGTCTTCCAGTCCACGACGTCCCAGCGCTCGCGCCCGTCGGGGCCGGTGGTGCGGAAGACGGCGTCGATGCGCCCGCGCACGGCGATGCCGGCCACCGGCGTCTCCACGGAGACCTCCACCGCCACCGGGTCCCGCCCGGCCCACTCGCTGGCCAGGTAGTTGCGCTGCAGGGCCTGGAGCTCGCGGTCGTCGGCGGCGTCCTCGTCGGCGGCCCCCGGCAGGTCCTCCAGGTCCAGCAGGGAGCCGGCGGTGAAGCGCTGCTCCAGCCAGGCGTGGAAGGCGGTGCCGCGGCGGGTGGCCGGGCGCGGCGGCTGCGGCACGGGGCGGCGCAGCTGCAGCGCCAGGGCGTCGCGGTCCTGCGCCAGCGCCACGAGCCGGGAGGCCGACAGGTGCACCGGCAGGAGCACACCGCCGGCGGTGCCCGCGGCGGCGCGCTCGGACAGCAGCAGCTCGGCCTGCTGCGCCCAGCTCGCCGCCTCCTCGTCGGGGGCGGGCACGGGGGCGGCCGGGCGCCCGGCGGCCTCGCGCACCGCCCGCGCTCCCGCGTCGACGTCGGCGCGGCGCGCCGCCAGCGGGTCCACGGGCCACACCACCCGCTGCGGCGTCGCGGTGCGGGGGTTCTCCTCGCCCTCGGCCGGCGGAGGCGACGGCGGCAGGCTCACCAGACCCGGCAGGTCCGGCTCCTGGAGCACCTCGAGCAGGAACCTGGACGGCTGCCGCGGCTTGGTCGCGTCGTCCCAGTGCGCACCGCTGAGCAGCAGCTCCTCCTTGGCGCGGGTGAACGCCACGTACGCCAGGCGCCGCTCCTCGTCCATCTCGTGCTGCCCGCAGGCCTCGCGGAAGCGCTCGCGCTCGGCGTTCAGCTCCTTCTGCGTGCCCACGCCGTCCAGGTCGAGGACCGGCAGGTGCGCGTGGTCGCCGCGCAGCGGGTACGGCAGCACGCCCAGCCCGCTCAGCCAGCCGGAGGAGGTCTCCCCACCGGCGGGGAAGACACCCTCCACCAGGCCGGGCACCGCCACCACGTCCCACTCCAGGCCCTTGCTGGCGTGCACGGTGAGCAGCTGCACCGCGTCGGAGGAGACGTCCACCGCACCCGGCTCCAGGCCCCGCTCGCGGGCCTCCGCGGCGTCCAGCCAGGACAGGAACCCGCCCAGGCCGGGGCGCTGCGCGCTCACGGAGAACGACGAGGCCGCGTCGGCGAGCGCGTCGAGGTTCGCCCGCTCGGAGGCCGGGGAGCTGCCGGGACGGGCGGCGACCTCCACGTCCAGCAGCAGGGCGCGCTCCACCTCGCCCACCAGCTCCGGCACGGGCACGTGGGTGCGGGCGCGCAGGTGGCGCAGCACCGCCGCCAGCCGGCTCAGCCGGGCGTGCGCGCGCGGGGACAGCCCCCGCCCGCCGGACCCGCGCCACGACGGCGGCGGCAGCTCGTCGAGGGCCTCGACGAGGCTGGCGTCCTCCACCTCGTCGGGCAGCACCACCGCCTGGTCACCGCCCTCCCCGGCCCCTGCCGGGGTGGGCTCGTCCTCGCCGGCGCGGCCGCTGCGCACCCGCTGCAGGTGCCGGGCCCACTCCCCCAGGGCCGCGAGGTCGCGCGGTCCCAGCCGCCAGCGGGCACCCGTCAGCAGCCGGGCGAGGTGGTCCCCCCGGCCGGGGTCGTGCAGCACGTGCAGGGTCGCGACGACGTCGACGACCTCCGGCGTGGACAGCAGCCCGCCCAGGCCGACGACCTGCACCGGCAGGCCGGCCTCGCGCAGCGCCCGCTGCAGCACGGTGAACTGGCTGCGCTTGCGGCACAGCACCGCGGCGGTGCGCCGTGGGCGCGGTGAGGCCCCCGGCACCCTCCGCTCGGCGGCGAGGCGCTCGGAGTCGGCGCGCCACACCTCCGCCAGCCGCGCGGCCACCTCGGCGGCCTCCTCCTCGACGGTGGCCGCGAACGCGGTGCGCACCCGGCCCGTGCCGGCCCCCGGGCGCGGGCGCAACCGCACGACGGACGCGCCCGGCCCGGTCCCGGCCGACAGCGGTGCCGCCACGACGTTCGCGGCGGCGAGCACCGCCCGGTCGTTGCGCCAGCTCGTCGCCAGCGGCGCCACCCGCGCCGGGGTGCCGTCGGCGCGGCGGAAGTGCGCCGGGAAGCTGGCGAGGTTGCCGGCGCTGGCGCCGCGCCAGCCGTAGATCGACTGGTGCGGGTCCCCCACGGCCGTCACCGGGTGGGCGTCGCCGTACAACGCCCGCAGCAGCGCCAGCTGGGCGTAGCTGGTGTCCTGGTACTCGTCGAGCAGCACCACGCGGTGCGCGGCGCGCTCGGTGGCCGCCACGGCCGGCACCTCGCGGGCCAGGCGGGCGGCCAGCAGCACCTGGTCGCCGAAGTCGAGCTGCTCGGCGTCGCGCTTGCGGCGGGCGTGCTCGCGCAGCAGCGGCACCAGCGAGCGCCGGGCCCGCTGCACCGCGAGGACCTTCCTCACCTCGGCGTACGGCTCCCCCGGCACGTGGGCGCCCAGCTTCGCGACCGCCTTGTCGTCCTTGGGCAGCGCGCGCACGCGCACCTCGAACTCCTCGACGAAGCGCTCCAGGGCGCCCGGGTCCACCAGGTGCTCGGCGCACTCCCCGGACAGCGCGACCAGCGCCTCGACGACGGTGGACGGCGCCACCTCCACGCCGGGCAGGTCGCCGCGCCAGGTCTCCACGACCTCCGCGGCCAGCTGCCAGGCGCCCGCCTCGGACAGCACCGTGGACTGCGGTTCGACGCCCAGGCGCAGGCCGTGGTCGGTCACCAGCGAGGCGGCGTAGGCGTGGTAGGTGGAGATCACCGGCTCGCCGTCGCCGAGGCCGTCGCCGGCGGCCGGGCCACCCAGGCCCCGCGCCCGCAGCGCCCGCAGGCGCTTGCGGACCCGCTCGGAGAGCTCCCCGGCGGCCTTGCGGGTGAAGGTCAGTCCCAGCACCTGCTCGGGCGCGACGAGGCCGTTGGCGACCAGCCACACCACCCGCGAGGACATCGTCTCGGTCTTGCCGGAGCCGGCGCCGGCCACCACGAGCAGCGGCTCGACGGGGGCCTCGATGACGGCGACCTGCTCGGGCGTGGGCCGCGGGCGGCCCAGCCGCTCGGCGATCTCCTCGGCGCTCAGCCGGGGTGCGGGGGCGCTCGCCGCGCCGGGTGCCGCGGTGGTGCTCGTCACCGTCCGTCCTCCTCGCACACGCTGCGACCGGCGTCCTGGGCGGGGCAGCTGCTGCGCACCGGGCACGACGAGCAGTGCGGCCCGACGACCGCCTCGAACACCGGTGCGGCCATCCCCTCGGCGGCGCGGGCCACGAGGTCGGCCGCCCAGCGCGGGTCCTCGTCGGCGCCCAGCGCCTCCTGACGCTGCACCGCGACCTTCTTGTGGCTGCTGCCCAGCTGCACGAGCACCGCCCCGCCGCTGCCGGCGGCGTGCGGGGCGAAGGCGCCCTCGTCGGCGACCAGCTGGTAGACGCCCAGCTGCGGGTGGCGGGCCAGCTCCGCCCCCGACGGCGGGGTGCGGCCCGTCTTCAGGTCGACCACGACCGCGCGGCCGTCGGCGTCGACCTCCAGGCGGTCCACGCGGCCACGCACCCGCGCCCGGCCCACCGCCACGTCGACGTCCTGCTCGACGGCGACGAGGACGCGCCCCTCGGCCCGCGCGAGGCGGTGGTACTCGGCGAGCTTGAGCAGCATCTCGTCGGCCCGGGCGCGCAGCCGGGAGGTGACCCAGCCGTCGGGCAGCCCCAGCGTCGGCCACAGCACCGCCAGGCGGTGCTGCAGCTCGGCGGCGTCGGCGTCCGGAGCCTCGGCGGCGATGCGGTGCACGAGGGTGCCCAGCGACTGCACGCCCGTGTCGCCGGGGCGGGCGCCGGAGCTGTCCAGCAGCCAGCGCAGGCCGCAGCGCTCGAACGACTCCACGCGCGAGGGCGAGACGGGCACCTCCTCGCCGTCCTCGCGCAGCGCGCCGTCGTCGGTCAGCTCCTCCGCGCCGTACCAGTCGGCCGGGTCGGCACCGGGCACGCCGGCGGCGGCCAGCTGCGCCAGGTGGGCGGCGGCGGCCTCCCGGCGGGCGGGCGGCTCGGCACCCCGGGGGGCGCACACGACCTGCCGCAGCCGCGCGACCAGCGCCGGCAGCGACACCGGCCGCGGCACCTGCGCCAGCGGGCGCTCGCCCTCCTCGTCCAGCTCCTCCTGCGCGCCCCCCGCGCCGTCGAGGGGGCGGGCGGCGGCCTCGACGAGGTCCACGAACGCCGAGGGGCGCTCGTCCTCGGCGCGCACCGCGGTGACGACCAGCTCGTCGCGGGCGCGGGAGACGGCGACGTGGAACAGGCGCAGCTCGTCCTCCAGCACGGCGCGCCGCGCCCCCGGCCCGTCGGCGTCGCGGCCCTCGACGACGTCCACGAGCGCCTGCGCGCCCAGCACGGACCCGCGCAGGCGCAGGTCCGGCCACACGCCCTCCTGCACGCCGGCGACGACGACGAGGTCCCACTCGCGGCCCACCGCCCCCTGCGGGGTGGTCAGCGTGACGGCGCCGGTGTCGGGGGCGCGATCGGCCAGGGTGTCCTCCGGGACCTCCGCGGAGCGCATCTGGTCGAGGAAGCGCCCGGCGCCGCCGGCACCGGGGAAGCGGTCGACGAAGCGGCCGGCGGCCTCGAACAGGGCGAGGACGGCGTCCAGGTCGCGGTCGGCGCGGGCGGCGTCGGAGCGCGAGGACGCCCCGCGGGCCAGCGCGGTGCGCTGCCAGCGCGGGCCCAGGCCGGACGCCTCCCACAGCGCCCACAGCACGCGCTCGGCGTCGGCGTCCTCCTCCAGGGCTGCGGCGCGACCGGCCTGGAGCACGGCGGCCAGCCGCTCGGCCGGGCGCAGGGCGTCGTCGTCGCCGGCCAGCAGCGCCACGTCGGCCGCGGCGGGGTCGTCGGCGCCGACCGCGCCGGCGAGCACCCCGGCGAGCGCCGAGGCGAGCACGGCGTCGCTGCTGCGGCCGCCGCCGGCGGCGAGCTCGGCGCGGCGCAGGCACTGCCGCAGCCGGCGCAGCGCCACCACGTCGGCCCCGCCCAGGGGGGAGGTGACGAGCTCGCGAGCCACCTCGGCGGTGAACGTCGCCGGGCGCAGCACCGCCTCCAGCGCCGTCAGCAGGGGGCGCACGGCCGGCTCGTCGCGCACCGGCACCTCCGCCTGCGGCACCGCCAGCGGCACCCCGGCGGCCACCAGGCCGCGGCGCAGGGTCGCGGTGTGCCCGGCCGAGCGCACGACCACGGCCATCGCCGACCACGGCACCCGCTCCAGCAGGTGCCGGCGGCGCAGCCGCTGGGCGATCCAGGCCGCCTCCTGGGTGGGCGAGCCCAGCACTGCCACCTCCACCCCGCCGGGCACGGGCCCGGCGCCGGGCTCGCGGCCCGCCGTCGCCGCCCGCTGGGGGGCGCGGCCCAGGGCGCCGACGCGCGCGGCGACGGCGGAGGTCACCGCGCGCACCACCGGCTGCTGCCGGTGCACGGTGCCGAGCACGACGGTGGGCGCCGGGCCGCCGTCGGCGGCGCGGAAGCGGTCCGCCAGGGACGAGGCCGAGCGGGCGTCGGCGCCGCGGAAGCCCTGCGTGACGGAGTCGGGGTCGGTGACCAGCAGCAGGTCGCGGCCGCCGCCGGCGACGGCCTCGACCAGGCGCAGGCCCGCCTCGGACAGCTCGTGGGCGTCGTCGACGGCGACCAGCTGCCACCGGTCGCGCTCGGCCGCCAGCGACGCGGGCGAGCTCAGCAGCTGCGCGACGGCCTCGTCCACCACCCCCGCGGGGTCGTAGGCGTTGGCGCGGGCGGGGTCGAAGGTGGTCACGCCCACGTACTCGTCGAGCACGGAGGCCGCCGCCACCCACTCCGGGCGCCCGTGCCGGGCGCCGAGGTCGGCGAGGTCCCGCGGGCCCAGGCCGCGCTCGACGGCGCGCATCAGCAGGTCGCGCAGCTCGTTGCGGAAGCTGCGCAGCCCCCACGCCTCGCGCGGCACGTCCGAGGGCCAGTCGGGGGCCCGCACCGCACCGCGGCCGGCGGCCAGCAGGGCGTGCTCGAACGTCTCGGCCACCTCGTCGCCTCCGGTGGCGGTGGCCTCGAGGTGCCCCTGGAGCAGCTCGGCGAGGATGGAGTCCTGCTCGGCGCCGGAGATCAGGCGCGGCGGCGGATCCCCGCGCAGCACGTGCACCGCGCGCAGCAGCCCGAACGCGTACGACTGCGGCGTGCGGGCCGCCGGCTGGCCCAGCGTGCGCCGCAGCGCCAGGGACAGCTCGTCGCGCAGGGCACCGGCCTCCCGGCGGCTGGGCGCCAGCACCAGCACCCGGTCGGGAGCCACGCCGTCGCGCTCGACGCGGGCGGCGACGAGGGCGCGCAGCGTGGTGCTGCGGCCCGTGCCGGGCGCGCCGCGCAGCACCACCGGGCCGCTGCCGGCCCGGGTGCCGACGACGGCGCGCTGCGTGGCGTCGAGCTCGGGGTGCAGCAGGCCCTCGCGCGGCTCGCGCCGCAGCAGCGGCACCACCGCGGGACGCCGCGCGCCCTGCCCGCCGGCCCCCTGCCCACCGGACCCGCCCCACCCGCCGGGCGAGACGCCCGCACCCTCCGTCAGCACGTCCGACATGCCACCACACGCCTCCGACACGCTCCCCCGGCTCGGGGCGGGCGAGGGGGTGCCGTCACGGCCCACCGGAGCCGGCCGCGTCCCAGCCGGCCGCGTCCCAGCCGGCCGCGTCCCAGCCGGCCGCGTCCCAGCCGGCCGCGTCCCAGCGGGCCGCGGCCAGGTCCACCCGCACCCGCACCGGGTCGGCGTCGTCGCGGCGCAGCGGTGTGCCCTCCGCGCGCCAGCGCTGCACCGCGCGCGGCGCCAGCGGCGGCGCCGCGCTCCCGTCGGCGCGCAGCACCCGCCACCACGGCACGTGCGAGCCGAACCGGCGCAGCACGTTCCCCGCGAAGCGCGGCCCCCGGTCGCCGACGAGCTCACCGACGTCCCCGTACGTGAGGACCCGCCCGGCCGGGATCGCCTCGACGACCTCCAGCACCTCCTCCGCGCGCTCGGGCAGGGCCAGCGGGTCGCGGCGCTCCGCGGGCGGTGTCACGGGCGCTGTCAGGGGTTCGGCCAGGGGTTGGGCAGGGCCCCGTCCAGGCCCTTGGTCTGCTGCATCATCACCGGCGCGAGGCGCCCGGGGCCGGGGTTGGGGTCGTGCCCGTGGCCCAGGAGGTGCCCCACCTCGTGGTTGACGAGGTACTGGCGGTAGCCGGTGCGGTCCTCGCCGTAGTCGGCGATGGCCTCCACCCACCGGTACCAGGTGAGCACGGCGGAGTCCCCGACGCGGCAGGACAGCGTGCCCATCGTCCGCAGCGGCCGGCACAGCGCGGCGGAGGTGTCCGGGGTGGCGAGCACCAGCCGCAGCTCCGCGTCGCCGTCGGTGCGCTCGAAGCTCGTCGCCCCGCCGGCGCCCCAGCCCCGCGGGTCGTTGAGGACCCCGAGGGCGAAGTCCGCGAAGCGCACCGGGTCGACCAGGCCGGCGGCCGCGAGGTCGTGCTCGACCTCCACGCGCAGGGTGCGCACGCGCGCCGACGGCGGCGCCGGCACCGCGCCGGGCACCACGTCCAGCACACCGCCGCCGCTCTGCGGCACCTGCCGCTGCAGCACACCGGCGGCGAGGTCGGCCTCCGTCAGGCCGGGTGGGAGCGTGGGCGTCGGGGTGGGCGTCGGCGTCGGGGTGGGCGTCGGGGCGGGAGCGGGCGGGGCCGGGGAGGTGGCCGCGCCGGCGGGGCCGCGGGCGGCGCCGCCGGGACCGCTGCACCCGGCCCCCGCGAGCGCGGCGGCCCCGGCCAGCAGCAGGCCCCGGCGGGTCGGGGGACGTCGGGCAGCGGGGAGGCGTCCGGCACTCACGCCCCCAGCGTGCCACCCGCGGGGGCGCGCCGTCCGCTGGCGGCGAACTCGGCCCGCCGACGCGGCCCCGTGCGCGCGGGCCGACTAGCCTCGCGGGACGACCGCACCCCCGAGCACGGGCGGTGCCGGCCCGATCGACGACCCGGGAGGGACAGCGGTGGAGGTTCGGATCGGCGTGCAGAACGTGGCGCGCGAGCTGGTGTTCGAGTCGGCCCAGAGCGCTGAGGAGATCTCGGCGGCGGTGTCCGCGGCCCTCGGCGGGGGCAGCGTCCTGCAGCTGAAGGACGAGAAGGGCCGCACGGTCGTGGTGCCCGCCGCGTCGCTCGGCTACGTGGACATCGGCGCCTCGGAGGTGCGCAAGGTCGGCTTCGGCCTGTCCTGACCACACCCGCGGGAGCACCCGCGGGGCCCGCGCGACGCGGCGGGCGCGCACGGTCGCGCGCCCGCCGCGTCGTCGTCGGTGGCCGACGGTTACCATGTCGGTGTTCAGGGTTGCCCGGTCGTCAGTCGCGATCGGCTGCCGACGACCGCGACGCGGCCGCGCACCGCAGGACGGGCCCGCGACGGGACGCCGACGAACCTCTCGGCCAGTCCTCCCGCGGAGCGCCCGGTGCCCGGGCCGCCGCCCCCGCACGGGAGACGCATGACCGACGCACCGGGGTCCACCACGACCCCCGAGACCACCACCGAGAGCACCACCGAGAGCACCGCGCCCGTCAAGGGCTTCGCCGACTTCGGCGTCGACGAGCGCATCGTGCGCGCCCTGACCGGCGCCGGCATCACCGCCCCGTTCCCCATCCAGGCGATGACGCTGCCCGTGGCGCTGTCCGGGCACGACATCATCGGCCAGGCCAAGACCGGCACGGGCAAGACCCTCGGCTTCGGCGTGCCGCTGCTGCAGCGCACCGCCGTGCCGGGCGACGCGGCCTACGACGCGCTGCCGGCCCCCGGCAAGCCGCAGGCCCTGGTCATCGTGCCCACGCGCGAGCTCGCCGGGCAGGTCGCCGGCGACCTCACCACCGCCAGCCGCGTGCGCGGGACCCGCATCCTGACCGTGTACGGCGGCCGCGCCTACGAACCGCAGATCGAGGCCCTCGCGAAGGGCGTCGACGTCGTCGTCGGCACCCCCGGCCGCCTGCTGGACCTGGCCCAGCAGAAGCACCTGGACCTCTCGCACGTGACGAGCGTGGTCCTCGACGAGGCCGACGAGATGCTCGACCTGGGCTTCCTGCCCGACGTGGAGCGCCTCCTGGCGCAGACCTCCCCGGCCCGGCAGACGATGCTCTTCTCCGCGACCATGCCCGGCGCGGTGGTGGCCCTGGCGCGCTCGTACATGCGCCAGCCCACGCACATCCGCGCGGTGGACCCCACCGACGACGGCGCGACCGTCGCCGCGATCACCCAGTTCGCGTACCGCACGCACGCCATGGACAAGGTCGAGGTCCTCGCGCGCATGCTGCAGGCGGAGGGCCGCGGGCTCACCATCGTCTTCAGCCGCACCAAGCGCACCGCCGCGTCGGTGGCGGAGCAGCTGACCGAGCGGGGCTTCGCCGCCGCCAGCATCCACGGCGACCTCGGCCAGGGCGCGCGCGAGCAGGCGCTGCGGGCGTTCCGCTCCGGCAAGGTGGACGTGCTGGTCGCCACCGACGTCGCCGCGCGCGGCATCGACGTCGAGGACGTCACGCACGTCGTGAACTACCAGTGCCCCGAGGACGAGAAGACCTACCTGCACCGCATCGGCCGCACCGGGCGCGCCGGCAACACCGGCATCGCGGTGACGTTCGTCGACTGGGACGACCTGCACCGCTGGGCGCTGGTGGACAAGGCCCTCGGCCTGGGCTTCGGGGAGCCGGTGGAGACGTACTCCACGTCCCCGCACCTGTTCGAGGACCTCGGCATCCCGGCGGGCACGACGGGGCGCCTGCCGCGCACCCAGCGCACCCGCGCGGGCCTGGAGGCCGAGCAGGTCGAGGACCTCGGCGAGGTCGGCGCGGCCAAGGGCCGCCGCCCGCGCCGGGGCGGGACCGACGGTGCGGACCGCGCGCGCCGCGACGCGGCGGACGAGGGCGCGGCCACGACCACGACCACGGCCACGACCACGACCGCGGAGGAGCCCCGCGGCGAGCGCTCCGGGCGCCAGCGCCGGCGCACCCGCCGGGGGGCGGACGCCGGCACGCCGGCCACGCAGGGCCCCGACGGGCAGAGCACCGGCGAGCGGGCCGAGGCGTCCGGTGAGGCGCCGCAGGCCTCCTCCACGGCCGCGGAGGGCGCCCCCCGCCGGCGGCGCCGCACGCGCAGCCGCTCGACCGCGACCGCCGAGCAGAGCGCGGCACCGGCCGCCGGCACCGACTGACGCTCGAGCTGCGATCACGGCCCCGGCCCCGCAGGGTGGGGTCGTGCCCGCACGCTCCACGACGTCCCACCCCGGGGCCGAGGCCCGGCCCGCGGGGGTGTCCGCGTCCCTGCACCGGGGCTCCGTCCTGGAGGTGGCGCTGCTGTCGGCGGGGCTGGTGGAGGAGCTGCACCCGCTGCTGCGGCAGCTGAGCGCCCGCGATCCGCGGCCGCGCTGGCAGCGCGCCGCCGCGGGTGCGGCGCTGCTGCGGGCGGCGGCCACGGACCCGTGCCGGGCGATGGCCCTGGCGGCGCGCGAGCGGGCCGTGGACGGCGACGTGCACGTGCGCGCGGACGGCGCGGACCCCGACACGCTCGCGCTGCGGCACGCGCTGCGGGTCTCCTCGGTGCTCACCGCGGCCGGGGCGGCCGGCCGGGCGCCGGGTGCTGCGGACGCCGAGCGGTACGTGCGCGAGCAGCTCGCCAGCGCCGTGCTGCTGGGGGCGGAACCGGACGACCTGCCGGGCGGGCGCGACGAGGTGGACGCCGACGTGGAGCGCGTGCGCCGCGACGCCACCGGCGGGGCGGGGGCGGCCGGGGGTCTGGCCGTCGTCCCGGGCGCGACCCCGCCCGCGAGCCGGCCGGTGCGGCGCGGGCGGGTGCCGCTGCCGGACGTGCTGGACGGCCCCGGGGCGTGGGCGCGCGCCGGTGAGCTGGCGGGTGCGCTGCTGCCCGGCTGGGCGCGCGAGCTGTTCACCCCCTCCCCCGCCGGCCCGGACGGCGAGGAGCTGCGCGAGGCGCTGCTGCGGCTGCCCCCGCTGGAGGCCGCCGAGGGGGTCAGGCCTCGCCGGTGACGAAGGCGCGCACGGCGTCGGCGACCAGCTGCACGGCGATGGCGGACAGCAGCAGACCGGCCACCCGGGTCACGAGCAGCACGCCGGAGTCGCCGAGGACGCGGTGCACCAGCCCGGCGAAGCGCATCGCCAGGTAGAGGGTGATGTGCACGGCGACCACGCCGGCGGCGATGGCGAGGTGGTCGTCCCAGCCGCGGGACTGCTGCACGTAGACCATGGTGGCGACGATGGCGCCGGGCCCGGCCAGCAGCGGCGTGCCCAGCGGCACGAGCGCCACGTTGACGCCGACCGTGGAGGTCGGCTCGTCGCCCTTGCCGGTGAGCAGCTCCAGCGCGATGAGCAGCAGCAGCAGGCCCCCGGCGGCCTGCAGCGCTGGCAGGCTGATGTGCAGGTAGTCGAGGATGCGCTGGCCGAAGAGCGCGAAGGCGACGATGACGCCGAAGGCCACGAGCACGGCCTGGCGCGCCGCGCGGGAGCGTTCCGCGACGGTGAACGGGGCGGTGAGGCCGAGGAAGATCGGCACGGTCCCGAGCGGGTCCATGATGACGAAGAGGGTGACGAAGGTCTCCCCGAACAGCTGCCAGTTCACGCGGGGCGGACCTCGCGCCCCGTGCTCGCAGGCGCACCGCCGCCGGTGCCGGCCCGGGTGCGCAGCTGCTCCAGCACCTCCGGGTCGGTGGTGTTCTCGCCGAGGAGGTTGCGCTTGCCGGTGCCGTGGTAGTCGCTGGAGCCGGTGACCAGCAGGTCCAGGGAGCGGGCGAGGTCGCGCAGGTGGCGGCGCTCGGCGTCGCTGTGGTCGCGGTGGTCGACCTCCAGCCCGGCCAGCCCCGACTCGGCCATCGCCTCGACCTCGGCGTCGCCGACGCAGCTGCCGCGCTTGGAGGCCGCCGGGTGCGCCAGGACGGGCACGCCGCCGGCGGCGCGCACGAGCGCGATCGCCTCGAGCGGGTCGGGGGCGGTGTGCGGGACGAAGTAGGGGCTGCGCCCGGACAGCAGCGTGGCGAAGGCCTCGTCGCGGTCGCCGACGACCCCGGCGGCGACCAGGGCGTCGGCGATGTGCGGCCGGCCGATGGTGGCCTGGCCGTGCACGTGCGCGAGCACGTCGTCCCAGTGCAGGCCGGTGTCGGCGCTCAGCCGCTCGACCATGCGGCGGGCGCGGGTGCGCCGGGAGGTGCGCGAGGCGTCGAGCATGCCCTCCAGGGCGGCGTCGGCGGGGTCGTGCCAGTACGAGAGCAGGTGCACGGAGACGCCGCGCAGGAGGCAGCTGACCTCCATGCCGGGGACGACACGCACGCCCAGCCGCTCACCGGCGGCCAGCGCGTCGGCCCAGCCGCTGGTGGTGTCGTGGTCGGTCAGGGCCACGACGTCCAGGCCGGCCCGGGCTGCGGACTCGACGACCCCGGAGGGTGGTTCGGTGCCGTCGGAGGCGGTGGAGTGCGTGTGCAGGTCGATGCGCACCCCGGGAGCTTAGCCGCCGGGAGCAGGTCACCTCTCCCCACGCTCAGCCACCGGAGGCGGCGGCGCGGGCCGGGTGCTCACACCCAGCACACCCGCGGCGACATCGCCCCGCAGGGCACGTCGGGGACCGGTTCGCGCTCGCGCAGGTCGATCAGCTCGAGGTCCTCCAGCAGGGTCGCGCCCGCGCTCGCCGGCCACAGCAGCGCCCACAGCCACACGCCGCCGGCCTCCCCCACCAGCACCGCGCGGTCGTCGGCGGTGGGCACCGGCCACAGCGGGGCGGTGGCGCCGCCGGCGTGCGGGCGGGCGGCGGGCGGCCCGCTCACCAGTCCCTCGCCGGGGTCGACGTCCTCGCGGCCGGCCAGGTGCGCGCCCAGGCCGGTGCCCGGCTGCTCGGCGACGAGCAGCAGCTCGGCCACGGGAGGCCCGCCGGGCGCGCCGCGGTGCGGGCCGCTGACGGCGACCACCACCGCCTGCGCGTCGCGCCGGTCGTCGCGCACGCACCGGGTGCCGGTCAGCAGCCACCCGTCCGGCAGGGGCCACGGCAGCCACACGGGCACCTCGGAGTGCCGGGCGACCCACTCCAGGTGGGCCGCGTCCGCCGGGCACGCCGGCTGCAGGGGGACGACCTCGCCGTGGACGGCGCAGGTCGCCGAGGAGTGCCAGATGCTGGGAGCCCGCACCGCGTCGTCGCAGCGGGGGCACCTCGCCGTGCCGCTCATGCCTCACCGTCCTACGCCCGTCGCACGCCGTCAACCCAGCCATCACTGCGGGTGACCGGACGTGCGGCTCCCGCCCGGGCGGCGGGAGGTGGGAACGGGACAGTCGCAGCGGTGGAGGGGGATGATGGGGGCGTGAGCGCCGCGACCCAGTCGACCACCACCCCGCCCACCGCCCCGGGGACGGCCCCCGACGACGCGGAGCAGCCCGTGGAGGCGCTGCTCGACGCGCAGCACCCCGAGGGCGCAGACCCCGCACCGGACTCCGAGGACGCGAAGTCCCACCGCACGCTGCCGCGCTCGGCCGCCTTCCGCCGGTTCATCGCCCAGGGCTGGGGCCCGCGCCCGGCCGAGGACACCGCTGCCGCCCCGTCCGCGCCCTTCGCCGCGCGCCGTCGCGAGGTGCTGTCCTCGCTGTTCCCCGGCGAGGTGCTCGTCGTGCCCGCCGGGCCGCTCGTGCGCCGCTCCAACGACTGCGACTACCGCTACCGGCCGCACTCGGCGTTCGCCCACCTCACCGGCCTGGGCACCGACCGCGAGGCCGACGCCGTCCTCGTGCTGCACCCGCGCGGCGAGGGCCACGAGGCCGTGCTGTACCTGCGCCCGCAGGGCAGCCGCGACTCCGAGGAGTTCTACGCGAACGCCCGCTACGGCGAGCTGTGGGTGGGCCCGCGCCCGAGCCTGGCCGCGCAGGAGGCCGTCACCGGCCTGACCTGCCGCGACGTCGCGGTGCTGGCCGAGGAGCTGGGCGCCTCCGTCGCCGACGGCGACACCCGCGGCCTGCGCGTGGTCGACGACGCCGACCCGGCCGTCACCGCCCTGGTGACCCCGCTGCGCACCGGGGAGGCGGAGCAGGTGCGCGCCGCCGACGACGAGCTGGTCACCGCCCTGTCGGAGCTGCGGCTCGTCAAGGACGAGTGGGAGGTGGGCCAGCTGCGCGAGGCGGTCGCCGCCACCGTGCGCGGCTTCGAGGAGGTCGTGCGCGCCCTGCCGCGCGCCGTGGGGCACCCGCGCGGCGAGCGCGTGGTGGAGGCCGCCTTCGACGGCACCGCCCGCGTGGAGGGCAACGGCGTCGGCTACGAGACGATCTCCGCGGCCGGCGACCACGCCTGCACGCTGCACTGGATCCGCAACGACGGTCCCGTGCGCTCCGGGGACCTGCTGCTGCTGGACGCCGGGGTGGAGGCCGACTCCCTCTACACCGCCGACGTGACCCGCACCCTGCCGGTGGACGGCCGCTTCACGGACGCGCAGCGGCGCGTCTACCAGGCCGTGCTGGACGCCGCCGACGCCGCCTTCGCCGTCGCGAGGCCGGGCGTGAGGTTCCGGGAGGTGCACGAGGCCGCCATGCGCGTGATCGCCGACCGGCTCTCCGCGTGGGGGGTGCTGCCGGTGGACGCGGCGACGTCGCTGGAGCCGGAGGGGCAGTACCACCGGCGCTGGATGGCGCACGGCACCAGCCACCACCTGGGCCTGGACGTGCACGACTGCGCCCAGGCGCGCCGGGAGATGTACCTGGACGCCGAGCTGCGCCCGGGCATGGTCTTCACCATCGAGCCGGGCCTGTACGTCAAGGCCGAGGACGAGCTGGCCCCGGCGGAGCTGCGCGGCATCGGAGTGCGCATCGAGGACGACGTCCTGGTCACCGAGGACGGCGTCGAGAACCTCTCGGCGGCGCTGCCGCGCACCCCGGACGAGGTCGAGGCGTGGATGGCCTCGCTGCGCGGCTGACGGCCGCCGCACGACGAGGGGCCCCGTCCGCGGTGCGGACGGGGCCCCTGCCGCTTCGGCGGGTCACTCCTCGGAGCCGGAGCGCTCCTGCTCGCGGGCGCGCTGCTCGGCCTCGCGGCGTGCGCGGCGCTGCTCCTCGACCTTCTGCGCGTAGGTGGGGCCGGACAGGTCCGGCTCGGCGGGCGCCTCCTCGCGCTGCGGCTCCGGCGGCGGGGGCGGCACGGCCGGGCCGGTGCCCGGCTGCGGCGGCGGCATCCAGCCCTGCGGCGCACCACCGCGGGCGGAGGGGTCCGGGGCGCCCCACGGGGCCGGTCCCCCCGCGGCGTGCGAGCCGCGCGAGGACGCCGGGTCCTGCGGCGCCCCCCACGGCCCCGCCTGCGGGCCGGCGCCGCGGCCGAAGCCGTTGGGCAGGCGGGAGAGCACCTGGCGGGCCTGCTCGGACATCTGCGGCATGCACAGCACCAGGTACTCGCCGGCGACGATCTGGCTGGCGGAGGTGAAGTCGCGCCGCCCACCGGTGAGCGCGTAGGAGATGACGGCGAACAGCATGCCGAAGCCGGCACCGATGAGCAGGCCGGTGAGCAGGCCGGCGGTGCCGCCGTTGCCGAAGACCGACAGCATCAGGCCGATGAGCAGGCCGAACCAGGCACCGGAGGCGGCACCGGCACCGGCCGCGCGCCCGTAGGTCAGCCGGCCCGTGACGCGCTCGACCATCTGCAGGTTGTTGCCCACGATCGTGACGTTCTGCACGGGGAAGTGCTCGTCGGAGAGGAAGTCCACCGCTCGCTGCGCCTCGGCGTACGTGGCGTAGCGGCCGATCGCCTCCCCCTGCGGTGGCGTGGGGGCGCCCAGGCGCTGCTGGCCACCCATGGGCCCGAGGTTGGACATGGCGACATCCTCACCGGCTCGACTCGTGCCGCCCGCACCGGGCGGGGGCGGGACCGCCCGGGCCCCTCACCCGGGGACAACGCGCCCGGCGCGGTGATCATGCCCGCGCCGGGCGCTCGTGCGGGGGTGCGGCTCAGGTGGTGCGGTTCAGGCGCTCTGGCGCTTGACGCCGGCGCGCTCGCCGGCCTTGCGGGTGGCCTGCACCTCGGTGTCGGCGCCCGCGGTGGACAGCTCGCCGCCGGCGGTCTCCAGGTGGGCGCGCACGAACCAGTGGTACTGCTCCAGCACACCGGTCTGGCTGGTGAGCAGGTCCTCGGTCACCGGGTCGATCTCGCCGGTCGCCTCGATGGCCGAGCGGTGGTCCTTGATGACGCCCGCGTACACGAGGTCCAGCGCGCCGAGGTGCTCGATGGCACCGGCGCGGCCGATGGAGTAGTCGTCCCAGTCGCGGTCGGCGACCAGCGCGGCGGGCGTGCCCACCGGCGAGGCGCCCAGGGTGGCGATGCGCTCGGCGACGGCGTCGGCCATCTCGCGCACGGCGTCCACCTGCGGGTCGAGCATCTGGTGCACGGCGATGAAGTGCGGCCCGACGACGTTCCAGTGCACGTGCTTGAGGGTCAGGTGCAGGTCGGTGAGGGCGTTGAGGCGGTTCTGCAGGATGGCCGCGACCTCGCCGCCCTGCTCGTTCGAGAGTCCGGGCACGGTGTAGAGGGGGTTCCCGGACGCCTTCAGCTTCTTGCTCTCCTTGGCCATGGCGCCACGGTAGGAGCCGGTGGTCCGCGGCGCCCGTCGAGATCCGCGAGCGCCGGGCATCTAGCCTGAGCGCGTGACCCGATCCCCCCAGCGCGTCTTCGCCGCCCGGCTGGCGGGCACGGCCGTGTTCGACCCGCAGGGCGACCAGGTGGGTCGGGTGCGCGACGTGGTGGCCGTGCTGCGCCCCCGCGGCCCGCACCGCGTCATCGGCGTGGTCGTGGAGGTCCCCGGCCGCCGCCGCGTCTTCGTGCCCATGACGCGCGTGACGAGCGTCGTCGACGGCCAGGTCCTGACCACGGGTCTGGTGAACATGCGCCGCTTCGAGCAGCGCGGCACCGAGACGCTGCTGCTGGCGGAGCTGCTGGACCGCACGGTGGAGCTGGCCGACGGCAGCGGGCAGGCCACCATCGAGGACCTCGGGCTGGAGCAGGTGCGCCCGCGCGACTGGCACCTGACGAAGCTGTTCGTGCGCCGCGGCGCCGCCCACCGGGGGCTGTCCGGCCGGCTGCGCCG
Organism: Kineococcus sp. G2; assembly: GCF_037154035.1. Lineage (NCBI taxonomy): Bacteria > Bacillati > Actinomycetota > Actinomycetes > Kineosporiales > Kineosporiaceae > Kineococcus > Kineococcus sp. G2. The sequence goes on from NZ_JBBBEM010000068.1 coordinate 90,794, forward strand.
GCGCGGGGAGACGATGACGGTGGGCGTGGGCGACGTGGTGGGCCTGACGGTCCCGGAGGCCGACCAGGGAGCGACGAACCTGCTGGCCGCCTTCGACGAGCTGCGCGCCACCGACCTGGCGGACGTCATCCACGAGCTGACGCCCAAGCGGCGCCGGGAGGTCGCCGCCGCCCTGGACGACGAGCGCCTGGCCGACGTGCTGGAGGAGCTGCCCGAGGACGACCGGGTGGAGATCCTCTCCGCGCTGGAGGGCGACCGCGCCGCGCACGTGCTGGAGGAGATGCAGCCGGACGACGCCGCGGACCTGCTCTCCGAGCTGCCCGCGGAGCAGGCCGAGCGGCTGCTGGCGCTGATGGAGCCGGACGACGCGGACCCGGTGCGCCGCCTGCTGGCCTACGACGAGCGCACCGCCGGCGGGCTGATGACCTCCGACCCGGTGGTGCTGGCGCCGGACGCGAGCGTGGCCGAGGCGCTGGCCATCGTGCGCCGGGTGGAGCTGTCCCCGCCGCTGGCGACGGCGGTGTACGTGTGCCGTCCGCCGCTGGAGACGCCCACGGGCCGCTACCTGGGCACCGCGCACCTGCAGCGGCTGCTGCGCGAGCCGCCGAACACCCCGCTGGGGCAGGTCATCGACAACGACGTGGTGCCGCTGGACCCGGAGGAGACGCTGCAGGGCGTCACCCGGCAGCTGGCCGCCTACAACCTCGTCTCGCTGCCGGTGGTGGACGAGGACGGGCACCTGCTGGGGGCGGTCACGGCCGACGACGTGCTGGACCACCTGCTGCCCGACGACTGGCGGGAGGCGGAGGAGGAGGTCTTCGAGGTGGGACGTGGCTGAGCGCTCCCCGCGCCGCGAGCGGCAGCGCGCCGAGGCCGTCGGCCTGGACACCCCCCGCGAGGCGCGCCGGCAGCTGCTGGTGCGCCCGCAGGTGGACCCGGACGCCTTCGGGCGGGCGAGCGAGGCGTTCGCCCGCTTCATGGGCACCGGCCGCTTCCTGGTGTACATGACGGCGTTCGTCGCGCTCTGGCTGGCGTGGAACACGTTCATGCCCGAGCAGGTGCAGTTCGACCCGCGCGAGCTGAACTACACGCTGCTGACGCTCATCCTGTCGCTGCAGGCGTCCTACGCGGCGCCGCTGATCCTGCTGGCGCAGAACCGCCAGGCCGACCGCGACCGCGTCCTGAACGAGCAGGACCGCGCGCGCGACGAGCGGGCCCTGGCGGACACGGAGTACCTCACCCGCGAGGTCGCGGCCCTGCGCATCGCGCTGCGGGACGTGGCCACCCGCGACTTCGTGCGCTCGGAGCTGCGCAGCGTCCTGGAGGAGCTGCGTGAGGAGGACGCCGAGCGCGAGGGCGGCGAGCAGCCCAAGCGCAAGGGCGGCAAGAAGCGCAAGCGAGCGGGCGAGGGCGGCTCCGGGGCGGCGAGCGCGCAGCCCGTCCCGGAGCCGGCTGCGGAGCCCGTCCCGGAGCAGGCGGTGGACACCCCCTCCAGCTGAGGCTCCGGCGTGCCGATGCACCACGCGTGACGACTCTCGACGACGCCCGCTCCGGTGCCGCCGCGCCCGTGGGGCAGACCCGCAGGCGCCTCGGCGACGTGCTCGTCGAGAAGGGCCTGCTGCTGCCGGAGGACCTCGACCACGCGCTGAACGAGCAGCGCAACGGCGAGGGACCGCGCCGGCGGCTGGGCCAGATCCTCGTGGACCTGGGCCTGGTCTCCGAGGCCGAGCTGGCGCTGTGCCTGGCGGACCTGCTGAGCCTGGAGCACGTGGACCTGTCGCGGGTGAACATCGCCCCCGACGTGGTGCGCCTGCTGCCGCGCGCGGTCGCCGAGCGCTGCCGCGTCCTGGTGCTGGACAAGACCCCCGACTACCTGCTGGTCGCGGCCGCGGACCCCACGAACGTGCTGGCGCTGGACGACGTCAAGCTGTACACGCGCACGCCCGAGCTGCACGTCGTCGTGGCGATGGACTCGCAGATCCGCGACCACCTGGCGCGCGCCTGGTCGCTGACCGAGGACACCTCGCAGGTGAACCGGATGGTCGAGGAGGCCTCCGACGACGACGAGGACGACTCCCTCGCCCAGCTCAGCGGCTCCGTCGACGACGACGCTCCCATCGTCAAGCTCGTCAACCGCATCCTGTCCGACGCGGTGCGGCTGCGCTGCTCCGACATCCACCTGGAGTCCCAGCGCGACCAGCTGCGGGTGCGCTTCCGCGTCGACGGCCTGCTGCGCGACGTGATGTCCGCGCCGAAGCGGGTGGCCCCGAGCGTCATCAGCCGCATCAAGATCATCTCCGGTCTGGACATCTCCGAGCGGCGCGTGCCGCAGGACGGCCGCACCCGCGTCACCGTCGACGGCGCCGCCATCGACTGCCGCGTCTCGACGCTGCCGTCCCTGCACGGGGAGAAGATCGTCATCCGCCTGCTCACCCGGGGCGACGACGTGCCCTCGCTGGAGTCGCTGGGCTTCGAGCCGGAGCAGCTGGAGGTGTTCACCAAGGCGCTGAGCGTGCCGCAGGGCCTGGTGCTCATCACCGGCCCCACCGGTTCCGGCAAGACGAACACCCTGTACGCGGCCATCCACGCGACGATGACGCCGGAGAAGAACATCATCACGCTGGAGGACCCCGTCGAGGTCCAGCTGCCCGGCATCACGCAGGTGCAGGTGAACGCGAAGGTCGGCATGACGTTCTCGGCCGGCCTGCGCTCGGTGCTGCGCCAGGACCCCGACATCGTCCTCATCGGTGAGGTCCGCGACGCCGAGACCGCGGAGCTGGCCCTGAAGGCGTCGATGACCGGTCACCTGGTGCTGACCACCCTGCACACCAACTCGGCCGTCGGCGCGCTGACCCGCCTGGTGGACATGGGGGCCGCGCCGTTCCTGGTGGCCAGCTCGCTGACCGCGGCGATCGCGCAGCGCCTGGTCCGCAGGCCCTGCGACTCCTGCGCCGACGGGTACATCCCCGAGGAGGACACGCTGGCGCTGCTGGGCTTGACGATCGAGGACATCCTCGACGCCACCCCGCTGCGCGGCACCGGCTGCCCCGACTGCGGCGGCACCGGTTACCGCGGGCGCACCGCCGTGTACGAGGTCCTCGACGTCACCCCCAGCGTGCGCAAGGTGCTCATGAGCACCCCCACGGAGTCGGCGCTGAGCGAGGAGGCGGCCCGCATCGGCATGAGCACGCTGCGGCAGTCGGCGCTGGTGAAGGCCATGCGCGGGGAGACCACGTTCGAGGAGGTCGTGCGCGTCACGGCCGGGTGAGCGCGGCGACCCGCGACGGGTGCCCGCGCGGGCGCGGACGTACCCTGACGGCGTGCTGCCCACCCCCGACGACGTCCGCACCGCGCTGTCCGCGGTGAACGACCCCGAGCTGCACCGGCCCATCACGGAGCTGGGCATGGTGGACCGCGTCGACGTCGGCGCCGACGCCGTCGTGGACGTGCGGGTGTTGCTGACCATCGCCGGCTGCCCGATGCGCGAGAAGCTGACCTCCGACGTCACCGCCGCCGTGCGCGGGGTGCCCGGGACCCGCGGGGTGCGGGTGCAGTTCGGGGAGATGACCCCCGAGCAGCGCTCCGCGCTCACGGTCAAGCTGCGCGGCACCACGCAGGCCGCCCCCACGATCCGCTTCAACGAGCCGGGCAGCCTCACCCGCGTGTACGCCGTGGCCTCCGGCAAGGGCGGGGTCGGCAAGTCCAGCGTCACCGTGAACCTGGCCGCGGCGATGGCCGCGGACGGCCTGCGGGTCGGGGTGGTGGACGCCGACGTGCACGGCTTCTCCGTGCCGCGCCTGCTGGGCGTCACCGGCCGCCCCACCAAGGTGGACTCGATGATCCTGCCGCCCACCGGGCACGGGGTGCGGGTCATCTCCATCGGCATGTTCGTGCCCGGCAACGAGCCGGTCGCCTGGCGCGGGCCCATGCTGCACCGCGCGCTGCAGCAGTTCGTCTCGGAGGTGTTCTGGGGCGACCTGGACGTGCTGCTGCTGGACCTGCCCCCGGGCACCGGCGACATCGCCATCAGCGTCGGCCAGCTGCTGCCGAGCGCGGAGGTGCTCGTGGTGACGACCCCGCAGGCCGCGGCCGCGGAGGTCGCCGAGCGCGCCGGCGCGGTGGCCGCGCAGACCTCCCAGCGGGTGGTGGGCGTGGTGGAGAACATGAGCTGGCTGCAGCTGCCGGACGGGCAGCGCGTGGAGGTGTTCGGCTCCGGCGGTGGGCAGCGGGTGGCGGCGTCCCTGACGGAGCGCCTGGGCGCGCCGGTGCCGCTGCTGGGGCAGGTGCCGATGGACGTGACGCTGCGCGAGGGCGGTGACGCGGGCCTGCCGGTGGTGCTGGGGGCCCCGGACTCCCCCGCCGCGCAGGTGCTGCGCGACCTGGCCCGCACCCTCGCCGCGCGCCCGCGCGGTCTGGCCGGCCGGCGCCTCGGCGTCAGCGTGGCCTGAGCGGCCGGTCCGCCCCGGTGCCCGGTCGGTGCCGGGGCGGCTCAGGGGCGGTGGATCAGGTGGCGTCCTCGTCGTAGGGCGCTGCCGCCGGGGCGGCGGTCCCCTTCTTCTGCAGGTCCACGCCGTTCGCGGTGGCGGCCCGCGGCGGGGTGGACCGGGGTGCGGAGGCCGCACGGGCACCGCTGTTCTTCTTCGGGGCCGGTTCGTCGTCCCACACGTCCGACAGGGCGTCGCGCACGATGCGCCGCGGGTCGTACTGGCGCGGGTCGAGCTTCTGCCAGTCGATGTCGTCGAACTCTGGCCCGAGCTCCTCGCGCATCTGCGCCTGAGCGCCCTTGGCGAAGCGGCGGACCGACTTCACCAGCTGGGCCAGCTGCTCCGCGTAGTGCGGCAGCCGTTCCGGGCCGAGGATGACCAGGGCCACGACGAGGAGGACGATCAGCTCGCCCCCGTTGATGCCGAACACGTGGGCGATCCTAACCGTCGGCTTCGAGCGTCACCGGCACCTCGAGGGTCTGCTCACCCCTGCGCACGGTGAGCGTCACCGTGTCGCCCGGCTGGCGGGCCCGGATGTCGACGATGAGCTCGGCGGGCTCGGTCACCGGGCGGCCGTCGACGGCCAGCACGACGTCGCCCGGCCGCAGCCCGGCCCGGTCGCCGGGGCCGCCGGCCTGCACGGCGCCGGGCTGGTCCAGGACGAGCACGCCTTCGCCGCGGTACTGGCTGTCCAGGGACACCCTGATCACCGGGTGGACCGCGCGCCCCGTGCGGATCAGCTGCTCGGCGGTGCGCCGGGCCTGCTCGGCGGGGATGGAGAAGCCCAGCCCGATGCTGCCGGCGGTGCCGCCGACCACGGGCACCGACGCGATGGCGGAGTTGACGCCGATCACCTCGCCGCGGGTGTTGAGCAGCGGGCCGCCGGAGTTGCCGGGGTTGATGGCGGCGTCGGTCTGGATCGCCTGGATGTACGAGGCCTCCGCGCCGTCCAGGCCGGCGGTGACCGGCCGGTTCAGCGCCGAGACGATGCCCTCGGTGACGGTGCCCTGCAGCCCCAGCGGTGCGCCGACGGCGACGACCCGGTCGCCGACGACGACGCTGCCGGAGTCGCCCATGGTCAGGGCGCGCAGGCCCGGGCGCTCCACCCGCACCACCGCCAGGTCGTAGGAGGTGTCGGAGCCGACGACCTCACCGGGCACCTGCACCCCGTCCTGGAAGACGACGGTGACGCCGCCGTCGGCGGCGCCGGCCACGACGTGGTCGTTGGTCAGCACGAACGCCGCGTCGCCGTCCACGCCGGTCCGCAGGACGAAGCCGGACCCGGTCCCGGCGCCGGCGCTGCTCTCCACCTGCAGGGCCACGACGCTGGGCAGGGCGGCGGCGGCGATGGCGGCCACGCTGCCCTCGGGCCGTTCCGCGCTGCCCGCGGCGGGCACCGGCAGGGTCACCGACGGGTAGGTGCGGGAGTCGTCCCAGCGCTCCTGCAGCAGCGACCCGGCGATGCCGCCGGCGACCGAGAGCAGCAGCACGGCGGACCCGGCGCCGAGCAGCCGGGCGGTGCGCCCGCGCTGCGGCGCCGCGGGGGGCGACCACGGCTGCCCCGCCTCGGGTGCGGGTGGCCACGCCGCCGGCCGCTCCGGGTCCCCGGACGGCGCCCCCCACGCGGAGGGGTGCGGCGAGGGGGCGGGCGGCGGAGCCGCCCACGGGTCGGCGGGCGGCGGGGCCGCCCACGGGTCGTGCAGCGCGTCGTGGGCAGCGCCGCCGGGGGCGTCGCGCGGGAGGTCGGGGGTGCCGTGCGGCGCGTCCCGGGGAGCGTCACCGCCGGGGTGACTCCAGCCCCCCGGCGCGGACGACCCGTTCACGGGGCCGTGACCTGCGGCGCCGCACCACCGGGGGCGGAGGACGGGGTGGCCGGCGCGCTCCCGGACGGTGCGACCGTGGGGGTCGGCGACGGGGGCGCGGGCGAGGTCGTGGGAGCGCTGGACGGCGTGGTGCGCAGCTCGGCCACCGGGGCGGGCGTGCTCGCGTGCGGCACGCCCAGCACGAGGAACCCGGCGATGCCCACGCCCAGCAGGGAGAAGGTGCCGGCCAGGGCCGCGGCCACGGGCCGCCTGCGCACCCGGCGGGCGCGGCGCGCGGCTGCGCGGGAGCCGGCGGGGCGGGCGGGCGCCGGGTGACCGGGGGGCGCCACGCCGACGGCGGGGCGCGCGGGCACGGCCATCGGGCGGTCCCGGGGCAGCAGGGGGCCGGCGGGGCCGCCGATGTCCAGCAGCCGCGCGATCAGGTCGTCCGAGGGCTCCGGCTCGGCCAGGGCGCGCAGCCGGGCGCGGACGAGGCGCTCGGCCTCCACGGCCTCGGCGCACTCGCAGCAGGAGCGCAGGTGCTCGTCGGCGCGCAGGGCCGCGTCGGGGGCGAGCCGCCCGTCGACGAGCGGGCTCACCCGCGCGCCGAGGTGCGGTCCGCTCACGGACGCTCCTCGCCGAGGCTCAGGCGGGGCGCCGTGGGCGCCGGGGGCCGCGGGGCGCGGTGCGCCAGCGCGGTGCGCAGCTGGGCGCGGCCGCGGTGGATGCGCGAGCGCACCGTGCCGAGCTTGACGCCCAGGGTGGCGGCGATCTCCTCGTAGGAGAGGCCCTCGATGTCGCACAGCACCACCACGGCGCGGAAGTCCGGCGGCAGCGAGTCCAGCGCGGCCTGCACGTCGTCGTCGAGGTTGCGGTGCTCGTAGGCGCGCTCGGGACCCACGTCGGTGCTGGGGAGCTTCTCCCCGGCGTCCTCGGCGAGCGCGTCGAAGCGGATGCGCTGCTTGCGCCGCACCTGGTCCAGGAAGAGGTTCGTGGTGATGCGGTGCAGCCACCCCTCGAACGTGCCGGGCTGGTAGCTGGACAGCGAGCGGAAGACCCGCACGAAGACCTCCTGGGTGAGGTCCTCGGCGTCGTGGCGGTTGCCGGTGAGCCGGTACGCCAGCCGGAAGACCCGGGCGGAGTGGTTGCGCACGACCTCGTCCCAGGTCGGCGGGACCCACGCCGAGACGGTGGCCGGTCCTGCGGCCGTCCGCTCGACGGCGGTGTCGCCGGGCGCCGCGGGGGCGCCACCTGGGTCGTCGGGCACGGGGTTCCTCCTGGCACGGGCGGGGAAGGGGACCGCGAACGGCACCGCCACTGCTCCCATCGTCCCCCACTCCCTCCGCCGGGGCCACTCCCGGACGTGTGATCCAGCCCATCGGGTCCACGAGGTCCAACGCCGGTCGCGGGCGGGCGGTTCCCGGGTCCCCCGATCGGCGGTCCCCGGGCCGTGAGCGGGTGGATGCACTAGGTTGCCGGAGTGCCTCCGCCCGCGAAGCAGCCAGCCAGCTGGGCCTACGCCGAGCAGTTCACCGTCGAGGACGAGGTGCTGCAGGACGCGCGCGCCCGGGCGGCCGAGCTGGGGTGCGAACCGGTCTCCCCGGGTGTCGCCGCGGCCCTGACCGTCCTGGCGGCCACGGCCCGCGCCCGCACGGCCGTCGAGGTCGGCACCGGCACGGGGGTCTCCACGGTGAGCCTGCTGCGCGGGATGGCCGCCGACGGCGTGCTGACCACCATCGACGTCGACGGGGAGCGGCAGCGCGCCGCGCGCGAGGCGGTGGCCGACGCGGACGTGCGCGGCAACCGCGCGCGCATGATCCCCGGCCGGGCGCTGGAGGTGCTGCCGCGGCTGACCGACGCCGCCTACGACCTCGTCCTGCTCGACGGCGACGAGCGCGAGTACTCCGCGTACCTGGAGCAGGCGCAGCGGCTGCTGCGCCCCGGCGGCCTGCTGGTGGTCGACGACGCGCTGTGGCACGGGCGGGTGGCCGACCCCGCCGCGCGCGACGCCTCCACCGTCGCGCTGCGCGAGGTGGGGCGCGCGATCGCGGAGGACGAGGGCTGGATCTCGGCGCTGCTGCCGGCGGGCGAGGGCCTGCTGCTCGCGGTCAAGCGCCCCTGACGCCAGGACGCCGCGCACACCGCCGGCACCGTCCTCAGCCGGCCAGCGACTCCAGCCACCGCAGCAGCAGCCGGGCGCCGAAGCCGGTGGCGCCGCGGCTCACCTCGTGCTCGGCGGCGTCCGCGCGACCGGGGCCGGCGATGTCCAGGTGGGCCCAGCGCCGTCCGCCCGTGAAGGGCTGCAGGAACTGCGCGGCGAGGATCGTGCCGGCCCCCGCACCGGGCGCGGAGGCGACCTGGCGGGCGTCGGCCACGTCCGAGCGCAGCAGCTCGGCGTACTCGGGCACCAGCGGCAGCCGCCACACCCGCTCCCCCGAGGCGTCCGCCGCGGCGCCGAGCTGCGCGGCGAGGTCGTCGTCGGTGGCGAAGAGGGCCGCGTGCCGCTTGCCGAGCGCCACGGAGGCGGCGCCGGTGAGGGTGGCCACGTCGACGAGCACGTCGGGGTCGAGGGCGGCGTGGGCGTGGGCGAGGGCGTCGCCGAGGACGAGGCGCCCCTCGGCGTCGGTGTTGTTGACCTCGGTGGTGCGACCGCCGTGGTGGCGCACCACGTCGCCGGGCCGGTAGGAGGCACCGCCGAACGCGTTCTCCGCCAGCGCCAGCAGCCCGGTGACGCGCACCGGCAGCTTCAGCCGGGCGGCAGCGGTGACGACGGCCAGCACGACGGCCGCACCGGTCATGTCGGTCTTCATCGAGACCATCGACTCGCGCGGCTTGAGCGCCAGGCCGCCGGTGTCGTAGGTGATGCCCTTGCCGGCGATCACCACGTGCGGGGCGCCGGCGGCGGCCCGGCCGCGCGGGCGGTGCCGCAGCTCCACCAGCGCCGGCGGGGACGGCGAGCCGGCGCCGACGGCGAGCAGGCCGCCGAAGCCCTCCCGGCGCAGCTGCGCCTCCTCGCGCACCTTCACGCTCACCCCGTGCTCGGCGGCGGCGGCGCGGGCCTGCGCCACCACCCAGGCGGGGTCCTTGAGGTTGGAGGGGGTGGCGGCGAGGTCGCGCGCCAGCGCGGTGGCCGCGGCCAGCGCCTCCCCGCGCGCCACCGCGGCGGCGGGCACGTCGCCGACGAGCAGGAGGCGCCGCGCGGCGGGCTCCTCGGCGGCCCGGCGCCCCGCGACCGGCGGGGTGTGCGAGGCGAGCAGGAAGCCCTCGACGACGGCGCGGACCCCGTCGGCGCCGGCGCCGTCGGCGAGCGTGGTGGCCACGTCGCCGCTGCCGCCGGCGGCGCGGGCGAGCGCCGCACCCGCGCGCCGCAGCGCGGACGGGGAGGAGTCGCCGACGCCGACGACGAGCAGGCGGCGCGGCGAGCCGTCGGGCGCGGGCACGGGCAGCCGGGCGGTGCGGCCGGCCTCGGTGGAGACGTCCTCGGCCGCGCACAGCGCCGCGAGGTCCACGCCGTAGCGCACCGCTGCGTCGGCGGCACCGGGGCGCGGCTCGACGGCCTCCTCACCCGGGGCCACGGGCACGGCCAGCACCTCGCAGCCGGTGAGGTCGGCGGCGGCCAGCGGGCCGGGCACCACGTGCACCGACGGCGGCGTCCAGCGCCGCAGCTCGGGCGGCGCGGAGCGCACGGTCTCGGGACGGGTGGGAGTGCTCACGGGGCGTCCTGCCTGCTGCTCGACGACGGAACCTGGGAGTGGCGCGGAGGTGGGGACGGCGCGGGGGGGGCACCGGCAGGTGCCCGCCC